>NZ_JBHIPT010000117.1:0-28677 GCF_042196205.1 Bartonella sp. AP21QHHD
GAGATGTCACTTATCAGCATAGATTTAAGAAAATTGGTTTTTCTGGAACGAGTTTCTCTGCTGGATTGCGCCACCTTTTTTGAAGAGGTGCAATATGTATTTTTAGTTAAAAGGCAGAAGATTTTCTGCCTTTTAATGTATTGAAATTTATTTTGCCTCATCAATATGGTTATTTTTTTGATATAAAAGATTACAATAGATGCTTTCTTTTATGCGATGAGAAATTTTTCTAAAATTTTTGATGTCAAGATATGAGGACAGATTTCATTGTGAATATGAGAAGTTTAAACGCTGAATGCTTGTGGCATAATCTTTCAAAAAATGCGATATTGATGATTGTTTTTGTCCGTTTCTGTATTAATTTTTATAGATCATAAGTTTAGTCTTTATGAGTTTTATGCATTGTTTTGAATTTTGTTTTAGAACTTTATTCACGTTTATATCATTTAATACGCATATTATTTGTTTCCTTTTTTAGGATTTTTACTTAAGAATTTTGGATAAATATTTATTTTTAGAACAAACAGAGGGAGTTTGAGGTCAAATTATAATAAAAGTAAAGTATGCTTTATCGTGTTGTTACGGTTGTTGTTTTGTAAATGATAGGTGGCAGAGAAATTTCGATAAGATACAGGATATTATTTTTATTGCGGTCATGCGCGGATATCATCATTCTTTTTTCAGCATTCAATATTTGCGCAGATTTTAGCACTCGAGAATGTTCATAAGAAGCAATTCACCTTTTTTCAAAAGTCCTTCTTTGCATGCCAGCTTCGTTTGTGATGGACAAGGGGTTAATTGATTAAATATAAACAGGTTTGAAATGAAAGAAATTTATAATATTCAGTTTTTATTCAATATGTAAAATGATGAGTGAGCATTCTGAATTATTGCATGAAATTTTCCTAAATCAATATTACGCGCCTGATTAAACTGAAGATGCTGATAAACAACCTGAATCTGCGGATCAAAAACAACACCTTTATACCCTGTTGCAAACGTTCTACCACTCGTTAAAGAATCGCTAAACTGTTTACCCTTTAACGCCACAACCTTACCCCGTGCAAGGGTCAAAACATCACCCTTAAAAAGACCATACGATACCACCCCATCCATATAAAAACCCCTATCATGCTGCAAATTTCCATAAGCCCCAACAGACCATTTATTAAATGCGCTTTTTTTGCTTTGTTCAACATCCTGAGGGTGTAGAGAAAGATTTCCATAGTTCCCCAAAACTTCAAAGAATGTACGACCATATAAACTCTCAATCTCATTTAACAAAACACCTGCTTGAAATGCATTATAATCGAGCTCAGCACCATAGCCATATTCAAAAGCAGATAAATTGGAAGCATAATGATGGCTCCCCCCATAAGCACGCAGAAAAAAGGCTGTCTTTTTATCATCTTTCCCAAAGAAATGAAAAGCATTCCGCATTGTCTCTAACGACTTATTTTGCGTGGTCATATCCACTAAACCAGCATGAAATAAGGCATTTGGCAAAAGAAGATAAGTTGGAACCTGTGGAACAACCGCTCTAATTTGGAGATTAGACTGAACATCAAGCGGTATAGAGAGATTAGACGAAGGATTAACAGGGGCAAAAGACCCAGAAGGCTTTGGTTTAACAAGGGCAGAAGGAGAAGGAACAGAATCCGGAGATGAAGGAGATACCGTAACAGAGGGCGGTAATAGAAGCTCCATGAAATGATTATTAGATGGAATTTTCTAGGCAAGAAACTGAAGTGTAGAAGGCTGCTCGTAGGAAACTTTGCCCTTTAGAAGGGGAAATCAAAAAATTTTTTATTTAGGAAAATAGTGTTGCATTCCCTTCTTCTGATCGTAGGAATAAATCGTTGTTTTAATGATGATATCAGCTATTTTTTGCCAAATTTTTAAGAAAAATGCTTTTGTGGAAGTATGTAGCCTATATAGATGTTTATAGGGAGATGGGGGGCGGTCTTGAGGGTGATGTTTTTATTCTTGTATGGGGGTAGCAATGTTAAAAGGTCAAAAAACATGTTTAAGGTATTTTCTTGTCTAAAGGGGGGGAGGAAAGGAAGAGGGAAGATTTAATGATTACGAAGATTTTAGGAGATTTTGGGGGGGAGATTAGGGAGATAGGATTTCTGAGAGCTCTGGAGATGCACGGGGATAAGATTTCTGGAGGATTGTGTGGGCATTTTTTATAGGCGATAATTGCGCTTGTCGGTGTAATTTAATCAGCGATATTGATTATACCACATTCACCATTTTCGCTACCGAAGGAGAGGTTTTGCCCTGCTTGATCCCAGTTAAGTGCTGAGATAGCGCTTTTCCCACAACCTTTTAGAAGGACTTCTTTTCCATCATGAAAATGTGCCGCTAAAATCATTCCATCATTGAAGCCTATTGCTACAATTTCTTTGTTTGGGTGGCATGAAACGGTGCTAACAAGTGCATTTGCTCGTGTGCCTAGTTCTAGTGGTGTTTTTCCTATGGGGCCATCTTTTGTATGAAAGGGCCAAACAATTGCGGCAGAGGCACCTGATGTTGCTAGCCATTTTCCTTTTGCGCTCCAAGACCAGCTTTTGACTTTGCTTGGATAGCCACTCATGCGGAGGTGCTGATTATCAGTGAGACGCCAGCCATGCAAGGCGTTTTCTTGCATGGTGGAAATGACATAGCGGTTGTCTGGTGAAAAGGTGACACTACAATGAGCTCCTTTCCATACCAATGTGGTGGGAGATATTTGCGTTGATAACCAATGAAGAGTCACTCCATTGTAATGGGCAACGGCAAGTCGCAAACCTTTTGGGGCAAAAGCAAGGCCTTCTACACTGCGTTCATGTGTGAGCTCTTGTCGTTCTTTTCCAATATGCGCAAATGCGAGGCGTGAAGAGGAAAAAGCAAAAGCTTTTTGTGGACCAAAAGCAACGTTGTTTATCCATTTGCGTTCTTTTTGGCTTAACAATTCCGTGTGATCTGCTGCGGTTGTTTGACAGACTTTTCCATCTTCTCCACCGGTGATGATCGCGGTATTGTCATGGGAAAAATGGCTTGAAATTATTCCTTGGTGAACTTCAACGATTTGTGGGGTTGGATTAAAAAAAACAATGAAACCTTCTACGGAAACAAAGGCTGGTTTATTGCCTATAAAACCGCAGGAAAGGCAGTAACTTTTGAGATCATAATGGGTAATGTTTGGCATTATCACTCACTTATGCGCAATTTTCAAAACCAGTTTTTAATTTTTCAGCATCAAGAGAGCGTCCTATAAAGACAAGGCGGCTTTCTCGTTTTTCATCTTCACGCCATGGGCGTTGATGTTGTCCTTCAAGAAGCATATGTATCCCTTGAATGACGTAACGATCATCGTCTCCTTGAAAGGCGATAATGCCTTTAAGACGCAAGATATCAGGCCCTTGTTGCTGTGTAACCTGCTGGATCCAAGGGAAAAACTTTTCTGGTTGCAGAGCATCTGTTTTTAAACTTACAGAAGTGATGGTAATATCATGAATGGTGGATGCGTGATGATGGTCATGATGACAATCGGGACCGCACACATGGTTGGCATGTTGGTGTGCATGTTCGTGATCGAGAAAATGAGGTTCATGATCGAGAGTCCGTTGGAGATCAAAAAAACCACGATTAAGGAGTGTCTCAAGAGGGATATTGGTGCGCTGTGTTGTATAGAGTATAGCGCGAGGATTAATGGCCAGAATAAGGGATTCAGCATGGCTGCGTTCTTGTGGGGTGACAAGATCAATCTTATTTAAAAGAATAATATCCGCGAAAGCAATTTGGTCTTCAGCTTCACGACTTGTTTTTAATTGAGAGGGAAAATGCTTTGCATCAACGACTGCTATGACACTGTCGAGAGCTGTTTTTTCATGGATAGTATCATCCATGAAAAAGGTCTGTGCTACGGGAACGGGATCAGCAAGCCCTGTCGTTTCTATAATGATCGCATCAAATCGATGAGAACGTTGCATCAGACTTTCCAGAATGCGAATGAGATCACCACGCACGGTGCAGCAAACACAGCCATTATTCATTTCATAAATTTCTTCGTCTGATTCAATGATCAGGTCATTATCAATACCAATTTCACCAAATTCATTGACAATGACGGCATAACGTTTGCCATGATTTTCATTGAGAATGCGGTTGAGAAGGGTGGTTTTCCCAGCACCAAGATAGCCTGTGAGAACCGTAACGGGAAGTTTTTTGGGGTGTATCGTTTCCATGGAGAGACCTTTTATTGTTCTTTATTGCCATGTGTTTATGTTAAATCGATTGATATCATCAAGTAAATCACGAAGCTGAGACAGAACATGAGAAAAGATTGCTTCACCGGCTTGTGGTGTTGCTTTGCTTGCATTTCCTGCAGCACCTTGCGTGTTCAGATCTCGCATTGTCCAACCAAAGGCATGAGGACCATAAGCACGTAAATACCGATAATTGGCAATCATATCCGCTTGTTTATTATGAAAATTTTCTGCCTTTTCCATATGGACTTTTTCTGGTGCTAAATAGAGCATGAGAGAGGTTTCGATAAAGCCTCCATGGATATCAAGATGTTGTTGAGATGGCTCCATGAGACCTTGTGGTAAACCAAAACGGCTCCAGCTTGTTGCTACAGCGAGCATGGAAAGGCGCCTTCGTAATTCGGTGATAACAATGCTCATTAAAGGTGAATTTCCTCCGTGAGCATTGAGAAGAAGAAGACGGTTGATCCCTTTGTGATAACAGTTTTCACCAATCTTTATCCATCGCTTAATCGCATCAGAAAAGGTAAGGGTTTGTGTACCTGTAACATCCATATGTTCTATAGAATAGCCAATCTTTTCAACCGGTAAAAGTGCGATATGAAACTGCTCTTTTGTTTGTAAAGTGAGAGCTTTTGCAAAAGCTTCAGCTATAATCCAGTCGGTTTCGAAAGGAAGGTGCTCTCCGTGATATTCGTGTGCGCCCAAAGGTAAAAGAGCGAGAAAAGGCCTGTTAGATACCATAAATTATTGCCTAAAAGAGAAGTTAACATAGACAAAGTGATCGAAGGTGCTGTCACTATTTAATCTATCTATAAGAGAAACGCAAATAGGCGTCTTTTTACATCACATATGGATGCATAAAAATGAGAGCTTTGTTAAAAATAGAGAAGCTTTTATTGAGCAAAGCCAACGCAATTTTTCTGTAATATGAGGCAATATTTCTCAAGATAGTTATCTTTTGTAATTATTTCTGATGTATATTCTAATTTTTAATAAGTATATATTAAATATATAATTTTTTCTGTAAATTACATATTATTCTTTTATTATGGAGAGAGGATGATCAAAGTATTTCTACTATTGCAATATTACAGACTTTTGTTGCAATCAGGAACTCTATTCAATTATCTGTATATTACAAAAGAATGGAAATATTTGTTGATTGATTTTACTTTGGATAGTGTCTTAACAGATTTTAGTGTTCATGAGAAAAAATAAATATAAAGGGAAGAATTCACTAAGATGAATTTGTAATCTCATAGAGCAGTTTATAAGATGATTCAGTAAGAAACACCGTTGGATACAAGAAACACCATTGGATACATGATAAACAGAACGCCATTGTGTTGCACATTGACGCTTTTGTTTTAAAGAAACATTTCTCAAGGTATCCAAGCCTATTTTGCAACGGCGCCCGTGAATAGTATAACGGTAAAGCCTTATAATATAAAATCTATTGTGTTCCAGCATCTTTACACTTTTAAAGTAAAAAGGGACACCATCATTCACTTTGCCAGTTTTCAATATTGTGTTAACAGCGCTTGATAGTTAAGATACCTCATAAGTGATATTTTCCTTTCTTCAAGTGTGTTTACACACACACACCGATCTCGTTTGTGATTTGCAAGTGAAGAATTTTGATTGATTCAATATAAACAGAGTTAAAATATAAGAGAGTTTTATAATCGTCAGCTTTATCATTCAACAGGCAAAACAATAAATTATTATTATAGATTAATATTCTGCGATTAAAGTGATCGGTTGATAAGTTTATCATTCAATATCAGTTTTCATGGCGTTATTTTTTCAATGTGCTTACTTAAGTTGGTATTTTAAAAATGCAATTTTTTAGTAAGTTTCTCTACTCCTTTTCTTTCAAGCATTTGATTAATTCTTTATTATTATTCATTTTTCACAAATAGCAGACAGTTATGTGAATATTGCCAAAAATTTATTTCAAAGAGAATTATTTTTTACTAATACAGAGTAAATATAAATAAGGCTGCGCTCTACAATATTGACGAAAAATATGGAATAACTTTTATGAAAATTAAGCAAGAAAGTTTTTTCAGTATTTTGCGGATCATCTCATTTTTCATGACTCTCTTTTTATCTGGTTTTAGGTAGTTTGTTGGTGTTCTAGTATTGCTTATAATTTTTTTGTAAATCTGATAGATTTACTTATTTTATGCGTTTGTTTTATTAGGTTTGAAAGTCAATATTTTGTGTTCTTTATGCTGTATGGGATAAAGGGGGCTGAATTACCTTTTTTAAGATGCTATGCAGTATTTTTTCTTTTTATATATCAGTAAAAGTTGAGAATCATTTTATTAACGTCTCTTCCATTTGAAGATAGAGATCTTAATTGTTTTTTTACACTTTATACCTGTTTTATAGAAAAATAGTACACTATTTAAAGTTGTTTTATTAGGATAGATTTGTTTTAGATCAAGTTTTTATTCGATACTAATTTTATTTTTCAATATTAATGATGAGTGATATAATAAAAATCCATTAAGTACTATTTCATTTTTATATTTATTGAAATAATAGACAATCATATATCATTATATTGGAAGTTTTAAATTTTATAGTTCTTTAAAATTAATTACATTTCAAATTATTTATAAAAGCTCTATTATATAATTTTTTAAATGAATTTGTTTCGTAATATTTCTTATAATAATAAATTTAACAAATTATTATTATTTTTAATTATAGCAATAAAAATAAAAAAATATTACTGTTGTTATCTTAAGTTATTATTGCGTAAAAGGAATAAATTATTTTTATCATTTATTGTTTTTTATATTTACATGTAATACATAATGTGTTATATTATAATAACAAAATTACATATAATATTTTATTATGTGCAATTATATAAATGATTAAATATAATTTTTGGTTTTTATATATGTGAATATTCTTTCATTTTTTCAGTGAAGAAAAGAGGAGCAAAGAAAGCTATGTTTAAAATATTTAAAAATCGTGTATGTTCATTTACTTTTACACTATTTATTCTCTTTTTTGTACAAACTATAGAGGGAAATGCAAGTTTTGTAAAAAATCAATTTCAAGAGAGAGTGGCAGTTACTATTTCTACACTAGAAAAAAATGTAGCTATTAAAGCTGTGGATAGAGCTGTTATTCAAGGCGTTGAGGAACAAGATGGCATTGCTTTGGGGAAAGTTGAAAAAGCTGCTGCTTTTTCAGGTGCAGCCTTTTGGGGGGGAATAGGTATTTTATCACTTCTTGCTTCTTTATGTGTTGGGGATGTATTAGGTGCTGTTGTATCTCTTTGGGGAATATTTAGTACACTTTAGTAGGAAGCTCATCGACAGAGTCGAGGATTTTTTTGTTCACTTCATTATTTAAAAAAATAAATATTTTAAATTATTTATACTGCAATAGATAATAAAATCACTACTCTTAATATTAAATGTAGCTTTTATTAACATTATTAAAGTTCAAGATCCTACATTTATGTTTTTTTTTACAAATTAGTGTAACCTGATTTTTTTACAGTTTATGGTTATTTTCTAGTAATAAGGATAGTATACTTACTATCTTTATCAGTCTTTTAATATTGTCTACCTTTTCTCATATGAAGATTATTCATCAAAGGTATATTTTATCCTTTTTAAATTTTTTTATCTTTCATAAGGGGATAAAATAAAGAATATCCCTATATCCATGGCTCTCATGCAATAAGAAAAATGAGAAATTATTATTTATCATTTTAAATTTGTTTATGTTAAATCCATCAGAAGTATTTTTTACGTATAACAAGTTGCGTTCGTGTATGGATAAAATTATTAAAAAAAAAAGAGTAAAAATTCTTCTCATGAATCATCTCTAAGGTTCAAGGACTGTTGTAGTATTGGAAAATAAATGATGGTGCTGGTTTGTATCTTCATAGAGTAAAGATAGTGATACACAATGAATCTTATGCCATCTCATAGGGTGGTTTATACTGTCGCATTTACGGGACATATTGTGAGAGGGAAGTGGTGATGTGCATCGTTGGAAAATGCTTTTATTAAAACATAAACCTGTATTTGCGATAGAAGTGTATTCTGGGTTATTCTGTTGCCTAAGGGAAGGATACTGTTAAGTAAGGTAATTCAGGAGTATTTATAGCTTAGCGGAAGAAGGGCAATGAAGTAAAAGGTCTTGTTTAGCACGAAGACGTGCAATCCATTGATCTTCACGAATAGCAGTATTATGTACTGTAATGAGTTCGTTTTTTTTAATTGCAGCTGTTACTGTTGCTTTTTCTAAAAGGCCACAAGGAATGGCGTGGTGAGCGCGTGCTTCTGCGATGTTCATTATCCAAGCACGATAAGTATAAAGACCGATAAAGTCTAGCTGATCACCTGGATGTAAATCTTTTTTAGCAACAGCACAGACTTCTACTACGGGATGGCTAAGAGGGACCATATCTTTTTTGCCATAAAGCATAATACGTGCGCAGGTGAGGGGAACTTCCATTGCTGTTAAATGATAGGGGCGATGAAAGGTGAAGTAAGGTCCCTGGCCAATTTTTAAATCTTCCATACGTTCGCGTAAACGTGGGTGTGCTATTTCGGCAATGACAAAGACACCAGGTGAAACACCTTGACCTATTGAATAATCTACAACACCATATTGCTGTAAAATGCCCCCATCTTGCTTTGGAATAAGCACTTTGTTTAAATCTTGTAGCGCTGCTCGTGGTCCATGCATTCCTGGGCAATCGGGGAGAAGTCCGGTGGCATTGGCAATGGCTGCCATTTCAACCATCGTTTTGGAACCATCAATAAATTCAACCAACATGCGCACATTCATATTACGCCGGAATGCTTCTTCTTCGTAAGCGTCAGGTGTAGCATCAAAGCGCAGAGGATTATTTTTTCCTTTACCCGCTACAACAATCTTATGTCCAAGGGCTGAAACAAATTCTATGAGTTCCATACAAGAAGTAGGTTCATCGCCGGCACCAAGTGTATAAATGAGCCCTCGTTTTTCTGCTTCATGTTTGAGATAAGCGCCAATTGTAACATCTGCTTCAACATTCATCATGACAAGATGTTTGTTATTCTCAAGCGCTTTGATACCAATCTCTGCTCCTGCTTCGGGATAGCCTGTTGCATCAACGATAATATCAATTTGTTCATGGCGCAAAACAAGGTTAATATCATCTGTTGCTGCAATCAAACCCTTTTCAATGCTTTGGGTGAGAGCATAAGTATTTTCAACTTCACAGACATGTCCATCTTCGCCATAGGCTAGTGTAGCGGCATCAAAAATACGTGACGGTGTCCTCGTGGCTACAGCAGCGACTGTTATACCATCCATATGCGCAATACTTGATAATAAATCTGTGCCCATTTCACCACAACCAATCAGTCCAATACGGATGGGGGGATGGTTTTCTGCACGTTGTTTCAAATCATGTGCTAAACCTGTTAGGTTCACATTGCTTGCCATTCTTTTTTCCTATTTGAAAACTATTCTGCTAAAGAACTTTTCTCATTCATAAGGTGCATTTGTTTTTAAGACAATTAATCTTTTATTCTTGATGCTCTAATCAATGGATTTTATAAAAGCAAGAGGGGTGGTTTCTTTTATCAAATAAAATAGGAATAGCGTTATGCAGCAAAAAATAACAGTACAAGATGTCACCAGTTTTATTGGGAAAGAAGTGGGATTATCGGAGTGGCGTCTTGTTACACAGGATATGATTAATCAGTTTGCATGTGCTACAGATGATCATCAATGGATACACGTTGATGAGGAAAAGGCTAAAAAGACACCTTTTGGCGGCACGATTGCTCATGGTTTTTTAACATTATCGCTTTTGTCTAGGCTCGCTTATGAAGCTCTTCCAGAGTTAGAAGGGAGCACAATGGGGATTAATTATGGTTTCGATAAAGTACGCTTCATGAGTCCTGTGAAAACAGGGGTACGGATACGTGCGCGTTTTGTGTTAGACGACGCAGAAATTCGTCCTTCTGGTCGAGTGGTTTTCCATTATGGGGTTACGGTGGAAATTGAAAAGTTAAAAAAACCAGCTCTTACAGCTCAATGGCTTATTGTTGCTGTTGTGGAAGAAAAACCTTCCAATATCTAGATTATTTGAGTGCTTTATTTTATAAAATTTTTATACAATTCTATTAGAAGTTTCTTCAATGATGATATTGAGAATAATCTATAGGATGATAGATATGGTGGAGCTATCATAGCGTTGATAGCCATAGCGGGTTGCTATCTTTCCTAGATCGTTTTGAAGAGGAGTTTCCTAATGAAGATAGTGCATTGCTTCACGCTTTTGTTTATAGCGTTCTTTAATGGGATCATACCCATCACGTAAAACAGAACGCTTCAAATGGAATATACTTGCGTTGCCAATTCACGGGTTTATTTTAAAGCAACATCTCTCAACGCTCGTCACACCCATTTCGCAATGGCGCCTGTGAATAGTATAACGATAAAGCCATTGAGCACCCCTATCTTTATGCTTGTGAAGAAGAAAATCGGCACCATCATATTATATGCTAGCCGCCAATGTTAAGACAGGTCTTGGCGCTTGAGATAATTCATAAGAGGCATGCCTTTCTTTCTTGTATAGTTTTACTCACACGGCTCTTTCCGCTTTTAACGTGCAAGCAAGAGGTTTTGGTTGATTCTATATGGAACAAATTGGGAATGAGAGGATCTTACGGTATTCAGAGTTCTCATTCAATATGAATAACGCCATATTATCATTATAAATTCAATGTGTTATCTAAGGTTGGGAAAGGTCGTGACCAATGTCTTAATTTAAAGAGAGTTTCACATACTGTGAGATCTCTTATTTTATCCCCTTTTATATTAAAGCCATTAAAACTATTTTCTTTCATGTTACAAACGGATGGGGAGAGATAAAAACTGTTTAAGAAAAAAGTTTCTAATCTCTTATAAGTGTTTTCGATAGGCAAGGGTTGGTGCACTTGGAAAGTGGCAAAGAGGATGATGGTATTGGCATGTGAAATTCTAAGTCTTTTAATGTTTTGTTTTATCAAGTTTTTGTACGATTTTATCAGAAGTCCATTGGGTTGTAATATTGAGCACGATCAAAAGGATGATGACGATGGTCATGATGAAGGTATTGTAGCGTTGGTAGCCATAGCGGATTGCCATATCCCCTAAACCGCCTCCACCAAGATATCCAGCAAGTGAGGTGGCTCCTATAAGAGAAATGACCATGACTGTAAAACCTGTAATCAGGCTAGGGAGAGCTTCAGGAATAAGAACATGTCTGATAATTTGAAGACGACTTGCACCCATAGAGCGGATCGCTTCAATGAGACCGTTTTCAACGGTTTTAAAAGAGAGTTCCGCCATGCGAGCATAAAAAGGGATAGCTGAAATGGTCAGTATAAAAATTACAGCAGGCATTCCTATCCCTCTTCCTACAACGATACGCGTAACGGGAAGAAGATAAAATGCAAGAATAATAAAGGGAATGGCACGAATACTGTCAATGATTATGCTTAAAGGGCGATTGATGAGAGATGAGGAAAAAATCCCTCCGCGTGCTGTTGTGTGAAGAAGAAGACCAAGGGGAAGCCCTATAATAAATGCCATAACAGAAGCACTAAGTGTCATCAATATTGTATCAATAACAGCTTGGGGAAGTTCATGAGACAGAACATTAAACATAGCCTAAGACCTCACAATATCGTCCTTTTTTCGTTAACCATTGAACAGCTTTTTCTAAAGCTTCTTTATCTTCTCCAGGAAGAGCCAAGAAGAGTCGCCCGATGGTTTCATCTTGAACTGTATCAATGCCACCATGCAAAATACGTGCTTTTAAACCACTCTCATTTTCTAGAAGATGAAGAAAAGGCTGCTGGGCAATTTCACCGGCAATATTAATTTCAATGACAGCTTCTCGTCCGATTGGTTTGAGATTTTTCGCAAATTTTTCAGGAAGTTGCGGGGTTACAAGCTTGAGCATGGCTATGGTTGTATCGTCTTGCGGTGATGTAAAGATGTCTTTCACACGTCCTTCCTCTACAATGTTCCCCTGATTAAGAACAACAACGCGATGCGCTATGGTGCGCACAACTTCCATTTCATGGGTGATGAGCACAATCGTGAGATTGAGGTGTTTATTAATATCAGCAAGGAGCTCTAGGATAGATTGTGTTGTTTCAGGGTCAAGAGCAGAGGTGGCTTCATCTGATAACAATATTTTAGGATTAGCAGCGAGCGCACGAGCAATGCCAACGCGTTGTTTTTGTCCCCCGGACAATTGTGCCGGATAGCAATATTCTTTCCCAGATAACCCAACCAATTCAATCAGTTCAAGGGCACGTTTGTGGCGTTGTTTCTTACTTACACCACTTAATTTAAGTGGCAATGCAATGTTATCAAGAATATTCTGCGATGAGAGAAGATTGAAATGTTGAAAAATCATCCCAATTCGTTGACGGTAAGGCGCCCATTCTATCTCTGATAGATTAGAAATATCAACATCTTCAAAAAAAATGGATCCTGCATCAATCTTCTCTAACCCATTTAAACAGCGAATAAGTGTTGATTTTCCTGCTCCACTGCGCCCAATAATGCCAAGGATTTCACCAGCATGGATATTTAAAGAGAGATTATTAATCACCGGAACACCAGCCGTTTTGTTAAAACAACGGCTGATGTTTTTTAAGGAGATAAGAGTAGGTTTTTCCATTCACAATTACTCGGATATTTGGCACAGTTATTCAGATATTTGGCACAATTACCAAGATGTTTGGGCGGTATTGCCAAAAATCTCTTTGATTTTTGCACGGATAAGATCGTTATTGTAAGCGGCAACTAATTTTTTAACCCATGGTTCATCTTTTTCGCTCGTGCGTACAACGATGATATTATCATAAGGATTATTTTTTGCGCTCTCCCATGCGACTACATCTTTTTCGAAGTTTAATCCGGAAACAATAGCCCAGTTTGTGTTTATAATTGCAAGGTCAAAATCGTCAATAGCTCGTCCTAACATACCGGCATCGAGCTCACGAATTTGCAGGTTTTTAGGATTTTCGATAATATCAAGTGGAGATGCAAGAATATTATGAGGATCTTTTAACTTAATGAGACCTAAAGAGTTAAGAAGAAGTAAGGCTCTTCCACCATTAGATGGGTCGTTCGGAATACCAACATGTGCACCATCACGAAGATCTTTTAAGTCTTTTATTTTGTGTGAGTAAACACCGATTGGAGCAATAAATGTATAGCCGACAATTGAAAGTTTATAGCCACGTTGTTTCATTTGTTCATTAAGATAAGGGGCGTGCTGAAAAGCATTCGCATCGATCTCTCCTGCGTTAACAGCATCATTAGGCAAAGCGTAATCAGAAAAATAAACGAGTTCAATATCTAAACCGGCTTTTTTAGCCTGTTCAGCAGCTGTTTTCCAAATAATCGCATCCCGCCCTTCCATAATACCAAGTTTGATTTTTGTTTTGTCTGCGGCCATGGAAAAAGCAGTAGACAAAAAAAGTGCAAAGAGAGAGAGGAATAATCCTATAATCCGACTACGAGAAAAAATTTTTAATGTCATATGCTTTTAACTTTCTTTTTCGAGAAATTTTTTGAGGGAAGTTTCAATATACTCTGTATTTTTTTAGGCAGATTTAAAGTTATACAAGCTTTAGAGAATATTCAATCACTTTTATTTTTAAAAGAGTATTATTTTTCCTTCTATTTTAGTTGTTTTGGGGGCTGATCATCATTTGTTCATAGAAATTCTCTGAAATTCAAATAATTAATTCTTTTATTGCAATCATTTGTTGAGGGAACCAATGCCCCTTTAAAAACTTCTGTAAGGGACAATTGGTTGAAGAACCGGACAATCAGATGATGCTTTAGCCGTAAATTCATGAAGAACATACTGCGCAATCAAGATCAAAAGGCCGTGTTCGTGTAGGCGATAAAGAGAAATTTTGTTGCAATGTTGTGGGTTTTTGGGGGGAATAAAGGTTGCTGATCATTGGATTTAAACGCGGCAAATTTTTGCAACGGCGAATTTTTGCCCTTCATACGTTTTAAGAGAGGAAGAAAAATAATGTTAAGAAAGAAATTTTTATCAACAATGATGACTTTATGGGCTTTAGGAGCGTCAGGGGTGGCTGTGACTGCTTTTCACGCACAAGCTGGAACCATTACAGGAACAGTTGCTCGTGTTGCATCAGGTCAGGTATCTTTACGCACAGGCCCTGCGACAGCTTATAAAGTTATCGCAATGGTTCCAATGGGAGCAAAAGTGCAAATTTATGGCTGCCTATCCAATAAAACTTGGTGTTCTCTTGGTTATCATGGAAAAGTTGGTTGGGCATCTGCACGTTACGTCAATGTTAACGGTGTTCCTACCATTGCTTTTAAAAAGATGCCAGCAAAATCAAAATCCATGGTAAAATCGCCAAAAGAAAAAGTAAAACAGGCTGTTTCCGACTTTAAAGCTCTTCCGGCGATTCAAAAAACACGGAAAAATATGCAAAAACTATACAGAACAGATATGATTATCGATTCTACAGGTGTTAAAAAAAGGGATGAACGAACAATTTTAAATCCGTCGCAAAAAGCACAAGGCGTTTCTGTAAAGCACGTGAGTGCTTATAATCCCTCCTTTCCTGATAATGTCAATTACAAAAATTTTGAACGTAATGAAACGCGTTACCGTGTCGTGACCTATCCTGCTCGATAAGGGTAAAGTTAATTTTACAACCGGAATGACAAAAAGGATCAGCAGCATGAAGCAAACAATGCTTATGCTGCTGATCCTATTGTACCGTAAAATGTCATTAAGGCGGCAATGCTTAACTTAAGGTGGCGAGGCATTCAAGGATATTCCGAGTCAAATTTGACAATACCTTGGATTACAGTTCTTTAGGATGGTGATATGAACCTTCAGCTGGGGAAGGTTATACTGAAGAGAAGCCGGACTTTTGACAGGACCGGCTAGGGGCTCTTTGTCCTTCGGACAGGGCGTTAATTTGCGGACTTAGGCTTTATCAAATTACGAGAAATGAGCAATTCAGCAATTTGAACGGCATTCAATGCTGCTCCTTTTCTTAAATTATCGGCGACAACCCAGAAAGCTAAACCATTTTCAACGGTGATATCTTCACGAACACGGCTAATAAAGGTATCATCTTCTCCGGTACCTTCATAAGGTGTGGTATAACCACCATCTTCGTGTTTATCGATAAGCTGACAGCCTGGTGCATCGCGGAGGAGCGCTTGTGCTTCAGATGCGCTTAGTGGTTTTTCAAATTCAACATGGACGGCTTCGGCATGACCGATAAAGACAGGGACCCGAACAGCAGTGGCTGTTAATTTAATTTTCGGATCGAGAATTTTCTTCGTCTCAACCGTCATTTTCCATTCTTCTTTTGTATAACCATCTTCCATGAAAACATCGATATGAGGAATGACATTAAAGGCAATGCGTTTAGTGAATTTTTTTGATGTAATTGGGTCTGCAACAAAAACTGCACGTGATTGTTCGAAAAGTTCGTCCATTCCTTCTTTACCAGCTCCAGAAACAGACTGATATGTAGAGACAACAACACGTTTAATGATTGCAGCATCATGGAGAGGTTTTAAAGCTAAGACCAGTTGAATTGTTGAACAATTAGGATTTGCTATAATATTACGCTTAGAAAAGGCATTTATAGCTTCGCCATTGACTTCAGGGACTATCAACGGAACATTGGCATCATAGCGCCACGTGGAGGAATTATCGATGACGACACAGCCGGCAGCAGCAATTTTAGGGGCGTATTCTTTGGAAATGCTCCCTCCCGCAGACATAAGACAAAAATCTGTGTCAGAAAAATCGTAAGTATCCAGTGCTTTTACTTTTAAAGTTTTATCTCCATAAGAAACTTCTTGTCCTAATGAGCGTCGTGATGCTAGAGGGACAATTTCATGTGCAGGAAAACCACGTTCTTCTAAAATTGTAAGCATTTCACGACCAACATTTCCGGTTGCGCCGACAATTGCAACTTTATAACTCATTTTCTATATACTCCTCATGTCTCTCCACGTTTATTCCCCGTGCTATACTCAGGAGAGAGTGAGTTGGTCAAGGAACATCATTAAATTATATTTTTGATTTTCAACAACTCAATTTTGTGCACACCAATCATCATCATTAGCACAATAAATTGTTTTATTTCAAATAATACGTCTCTTTTAATCTTTCAGAATTGAAAAAATTGAATATTTTACGCTAAGCTATTATCTCTTTAGAAAACACTTTAATTAAGTGAATTTCTTATCTTCTGTCAATTGTTTACCTTCTCACTTTTGAATTTTTTAAGGATGGTATTACGTATCGCGTTGGTGGAATCTTTTTATACTTTATCTGTTAATTGTTGAATTATTTAATTTTCTCCCTATACCTTTAAAAGCGAAGCTTCCTATTACAGTCTGTAAACAGCTAGATTCTAGCGGCTTCCCATTTTTCACTTAAACTAAAGGCTCAACAAGCAGGCCTAAAAATATTTAAAAAGATATTGGGCATCTAAAAAACATTTGAATGTTTCAAGGAGGTATGCGTGCTTCATATCCTCATATCTTAAATGATAGAATTTATGGCACAACAGGATAAACTTAAGTATCCATATATAGATAAATTCCTATGAAAGTTATATATATTTTTTTTCGTGTCTATTTTTTACTTTATATTTCTTATTTTTACTTTAATCCTGTTATGCTATAAAATATCATTATTTGGAGTATGGTAGTATAAGATCTTTGATTTTTCTCGATATATTTAAGTGTTTTTTTAGTGCGTTGGAATATTCTTAGGCTTGTTTGGAGAGCCTTTTTTAAGTGACTTATATGAGTGGAAAGTCAGCCGTTGAACACTCCCATATTTACGTTTAATAAAAGAGCAAGTTAGCACCATCATCCATTTTTTCAGCACACAATGTCGTTACAGCTCTTGGTATGTGAGACGATTCAATAAGAGGTATGCCTTTTTGTACATTTTTACTCACACGCCAACTTTGCTTGTGTTGTGCAAACAAGAGATTTTGATTGATTCAATATAGAACACGTTTGAAATGAAAGAATTTTACGATATTCGAAACACTTATTCAATATCAATAACGTTAGATTATCATTATAAATCAACGTGCTATTTCTAAGTTAAACTCGTTAGAATTCGGATTATTTACAAATCAGATTAGATTAAGCATTTTCATTCTCATGCAGTGTGGGGAGACAGTCACAATTCTTGTCAATATTATTAACGACTTTGATTATCCTTGCAGTGAATTTATGAAAATAAGGGGTTGTTTTTTTCATCAGAAATCAACTGCAAAATTGCTCTTTGTTTTTTGCGGGTCAGTATTCTGAAATTTTTTAAAAGTAAATATTCTGCTTTGCTTGCTATTCTGTCATCACAATGATAGAGGTTCTCTTCTTTTTTTGCGCCATCAGCATAAAAGAGGGAAACGGGAACATCTAATATATGAGCAATTTCCTGTAAACGTCTTGCACTTACGCGATTTAAGCCTTTTTCATACTTTTGGATTTGTTGGAATGTTACGCCTAAATGACTTCCTAATTGTTTTTGAGAAAACCCCATGACGTTTCTTCTGAAGCGAATTTTTTTGCCTAAAGAAATATCGTAAAAATGTAGATTTTTGGCTTTCACTTGATGTCCCCACCGGTTGCGAGCGCCCTCGCATTAGTATTCCGGGGTCTGGCAACACATTGATTTATAATAATAAATCATCCTTTTTCAACTTGAATCATAACTCCGAATATAGTAAGATTTTCTCATCACAAACCCTCTCAGATTGAATCAATTAATATCACTTGCTTGCACGTCAAAAGCGGGGCTGGTGTGTGGGTAAAAATTGTACAAGAAAGGAGTAAAAATGGTTCTTATGAATCGTCTTAATGCAAGGGCTGTCGCAACATTGGGGGCTGGCAAATATAATGATGGTGCCGGCTTGCTTCTCCATAAGCGTAAAGATGGTGGTGCTCAATGGCTTTATCGTTATACCATTCATGGTCGGCGCCGCGAAATGGGCTTGGGTGCGTTGCGAAATGTTTCTTTAAAAAAAGCCCGTGAATTAGCAAATCAATGGCGTTCTGTTTTGCATGAGGGGCGTGATCCCATTAAAGAACGTGACAAACAAAAGCGTGAGGCAATAAGTAATCTCCATTATTTAAAAGACATTGCCTTAGATGCTTTTGAAAGTCGTAAAGCTGAATTAAAAGGAGATGGCAAGGCTGGGAATTGGTTTCTACCTTTACAACTTTATATTCTCCCCAAATTAGGCTGTATTCCTATTTCAGAAATTACACAAACAGAGATACGCAATGTTCTTGCTCCCATCTGGCATGCAAAAGCTGCAACCGCAGAGAAAGCAATAAATCGTCTTAATATTTGTCTCAAACATGCTGCTGCTTTGGGGCTGGATGTTGATTTACAAGCAACGATAAAAGCACGCGCTCTCTTAGGGAAACAACGCCATAAAGCACAAAATTTACCAGCAATGGACTGGAAAGATGTTCCTGCCTTTTATCAGTCACTCTGCAAAACAACAACAATGACACAACTGGCTTTGCGTTTGCTTATTCTTACAGGCGTTCGTACACGTCCTTTGCGCTATATGCATGAAGATCAGATTGATGGGGATATATGGACCATTCCTGCTGAAAGTATGAAAGGACGACGCGATGCTACAGAAGAATTCCGCGTTCCTTTATCATCAGAAGCACTAAAAGTGATTAAACAAGCACGCCTTTTATCTCGTAATGGGTTTCTTTTTTCTGCAACCGGTCGTGGTCCCCTTGCACAGAACAGCATGTTACAATACATGAAAAAAACAGGACTTGAAGCCTGTCCGCATGGTTTTCGCTCTAGTTTACGTGATTGGCTCGCAGAAACAACCAATGCCCCTTATGAGGTCGCTGAAACCATTCTAGGTCATACGGTTGGGGGAAAAGTGGAGCGTGCCTATCGTCGGACTGACTATTTAGAACAGCGTCGTATTTTTATGGATAGATGGGCTTCTTATGTTACTGATCAAAACAATAAAAGTTGTGGATAGCTCTATGTCTCCATTTTCCTTATTTTATCCATAACGGATAATACAATCACAAATTATTGCTTCTCTTGATAAAAAATCACAAGATATTGTTTTTTTGCTGGAAAAGTTTGCTACGAATTGCTATTTATATATAGTTAATAAACAGTGATTCTATCATTTAATATAAAGGGGATTCCATGATTCCAAACGGACCACTCCTCACAGTACGTGAGAGTGCAAAACTACTTAATATAAGCGTTTCAACACTTTGGCGGCGGGTCGCTACTTTGGCGGCGGGTCGCTGATGGCTCGGTACCAAAGCCTTTAAAGATTGGTTCCTTAGCGCGCTGGTTACAATCTGACCTTTGCGATGTAATCGAAAAGGCAAAAAACCAACGTGGCAACGACGCCGCCTAAAGAAAACTCCGCCTTATAGGACAGACAAAGTATTTCGACTTTCGCAAATCCCGAAATAACAGAATCTGTCCTGTAATGCAAGTAGCAGGAAGGGATTTTATGCATTTTACAAATGCTACAACAAGCAATGCTTATGCATTGCATACAACAGCTCAAAAAATTACTTGTGCATTACGTGGAGTTTGGCATGGATATTATGGGGTAGCCCGTTGCCCTGCTCATGATGATAGGCTGCCTAGCTTATCCCTTGCCAATGGACATGATGGGCGTCTCTTACTCTATTGTTATGCTGGCTGCTCTTTTAGAGAGATCATACAAGCACTCATTAGAATTGGATTGCTTGGAAAACAAGCTTATGATCAGACGCTTTCTTTCTCCAAACAGTTTTGTGCTGATCTCAAACGAGCAAAACAGAAAGCAGAGAGAGCAAAAGCAATTTGGCAACAAAGCCAACCAATCAAAAATACTTTAGCAGAAACCTATTTACGCATGCGGGGTATTACATGTGATTTGCCTGCTGATTTACGTTTTCACGACAAGTGTCTATACCCCTCTGGGGGGACACTGCCCGCGTTGGTGGCTCTTGTTAAGGGCGCTGGCTCTTTCGCCATTCATAGAACCTTTTTAAAAGACAATGGCTGCAAAACAGATCAGAAACCAGCAAAAGCCATGTTGGGATCTGTAACGGGTGGTGGGGTGCATTTAAGCCAAGCCAATCCAAAACATCTGGTCATTTGTGAAGGCATTGAAACCGGTCTGGCTCTTTTGTCTGGGTTGTTATCAGAGCCCGTTGATTTATGGGCGTCTCTTTCAACCAGTGGCATGATGCGTGTGAATTTACCCCCTACAAAAGGGCGTCTCACCATTGCAATGGACGGCGATGATGCGGGTCGTAAAGCAGGTTTTACCCTCGCTGCGCGTGCCTATAACCATGGCTTTGAGGTCTTTATGATGCAAGCTCCAAAAGGAACGGATTTTAATAACGTATTACTTTCTTAAAAGAGGGAAACTATGAAAGATAGTAATTTACAAAACAATAATGAAAATACTCCCGTCAATGATAACGATAATGTCTCTTTAAACGAAAATACTTGTTTAAAAGCCATTCCTTATGAACAAGCCTTGCAACAAAATGGTTGGGGGCAATTAAAACCGATTGCTACGGCTCTCTTACCTGTCGAGCCTTTTAGCTTATTACAGCTTCCAATGCCATTAATGGACTATATTTATGAGGTTGCCGATCTTCAACAATCTTCTATCGATTTTATTGCTATCTCTGCTTTATGTGGCTTGGCTGCTGTGATTGGCAATGGCGTGCGGATTGCTCCCAAAAAACATGATAATAATTGGAAAATTGTTCCTAATCTCTGGGGTGCTCTTGTGGGGCAACCTTCAACACTCAAAACACCTACCATGCAAGCCGCTTTAACTCCTCTCTATGCCTTTCAAGAGGAATGGCATCAAGAATGGTTAAAGAAGAAAGAACAGCAAGAAACAAAAGATATTCTTATTGAATTAGACAAAAGAGAAAAGAAAAAACAAGCCTACAAAGCACTCAAAGATCAAGACGAGGAACAAGCCCTTGCTCTTCTTTCTCAATCTCTTGAACATAAAGAAAGTGAGGAAGATGACACGCTTAATAAACGACGTCTTATTGTCAACGATGTGACCGTCGAAAAGCTTGGGGAATTGTTAAAAGAAAACCCCCGTGGTCTCTTGATGGTACGAGATGAATTGGCTGGTTTTTTAGCTAATATGGAAAGAAAGGAATACCAAACAGATCGTGCCTTTTATCTAACAGCTTTTAATGGCAATACGTCATACACCTATGACCGTATTGAACGTGGAACCATTCATATTCCCAATGCAACCATTTCCATTATTGGGGGCATTCAACCCTCACGCATTATTCCCATTATTCAAGCCATGTGCCATGGAATAAATGATGATGGTTTCATGCAACGATTTCAAATGATTGTATGGCCCGACGAACGAAAAAAGCGGTTATGGACGGATAGACCTTCCAATCAAAAGGTGTGGGAAAGTTATCAAGGGGTCTTTCGTTCTCTTTATGATAAACCGTTAGGCTCACCAAAGCATCCGATAACCATACGCTTTTCTGCTGAAGCTCAAGAAATGTTTCGTGTATGGTGGGAAAATTTTCAGAAAAAAATAAATAGTGGTCATTTCTCTACAAATTTACAATCGTATCTTTTGAAAATGGATAAAACCATACCAACCCTTGCGTTGATTTTTGAATTGACCGAAGGGGGGCGTTTTGAAATCAATAGAAATGCTCTTGAGAGAGCCTTGTATTGGGAAAAATATCTGTTAAGTCATGCCAAACGTCTTTATGCGGCGCATGATACATTAGCAACAGAAAGTGCAAACTTGCTTGTCAAGCGCTGTGATTGTTTACCTGATGTTTTTACTGCACGGGATGTTTATAAACGTGATTGGAAATGTTTAAAAGACAATGAAGCTGTGAAGCAAGCTTTAGAGCTTTTATGCCGTTGCAATTATATTCGTGAAATCTCTGGAGACAATAACTCCCAAGGCGGTCGACCTACCATACGCTATGAATGGCATCCTTTAGTGAAAAGTCATAAAACATTTCAATGAATGAATTTTAAATTCCAATAAAACATATAACTTATGTATTCATAAAATGAAACCTTCAAAACATTTCCCATCTATTGGTTTTGGAGGTTTTGGAGGTTTTGGAGGTGCTTTTTATTCCCCTCTTTATATATTTTAAAAATCAAAATAAAAGTCATTATATTTCAATATGTTAATTTTTATCAACTTTTCAAAAAACAATCTATATCAACATTACAACCTGTAAATTCAACTTATAGTATAGGTTTTGTAGGGGTTTTGGGGGCATAGGGGGTATATGCTTTTTATCTTTCTTACAAAGCAAGCAATAAAAGCCTATCAAAACATACATTCTGATATCTTAAAAGCACATAGTTCATTTGTCTTGATGAACACGTGAAACGAACAGCAAAATTCACTATTTTGCTGATTTTACCTCATGTCATAGGCTGTGGATAAGTAGCCTTTAAAAACCCCTTTTGAAAAAATTTATCCGTTTTTTCGCATTTTTCTACATTTTTTTCACCATTTGCTCAAAATGGATTTAATAAGCTTCATTTCGATTCTTTTGAAGAGAATTAATCTGTATCGTAGATAGTTATGGAGTTTATCCTTTATGCTTCGCTCTCATCACTCTGATAATGAACACGTCACTTTACGCTCTCTGTTGGAATATTATCGTCAAAAAGCTAAATCACCCCGTGAATTAGGAACCATGTTTGAAAACCTTGTCATGGTTTATTTGAGTGAAGATCCGCTTCAAAAGCAAGAATACGAAAAGGTTCAAACTTATTTGGAATGGGCGCAAGAGCATGATGAAGATGGAACGGATATTGGGATTGATCTGGTGGCTACAATCCGTGATGAAGGGGGTTATGCGGCTATTCAATGTAAATGCTATGACGCCTCTCACATAATTAAAAAAGAAGATATTGATAGTTTTATTGCTGCCTCGGGCAAAAAGATCTTCACCCGTCGCATACTGGTTGATAGCACCGAAACAGATTGGAGTGACAATGTTGAACTGACTTGTGAAGGACAAGAGGTTCGTATTCAACGGATTAATCTGTTTGATTTAGAAAACAGTCAAATCGATTGGGGGGCTTATAAAGAACAAGGACAAGCTGTTCTCAAAGAGAAATCAAAGAAAAAGCTTTTAGATCATCAGAAAGAAGCGCTCAAAGCGGTTTGTGAAGGTTTAAAAGAAGCAGACCGTGGCAAGCTGATTATGGCANAAAAGGCAAGCGTGTATTGTTTCTGGTGCCCTCTCTCGCTCTTATCTCTCAAACAATTCGTGAATGGACAGAAGATACAGAAGTATCCTTGCGTTCCTTTGCCGTATGTTCGGATACGCAAGTAGGTAAGCGTCGTAAGAATAAAAATGATGATGAAGCTGGTCTCGATGCATCAGACCTTGTTTTACCGGCTACGACCGATGCCAAAGAGCTTGCGCGTAAAGCCAATAAAACTTCTCTTGATGTAATGACTGTGGTCTTTTCGACTTACCATTCAATCCAAGTGATTTCGGATGCGCAAAAAAAGTATGATTTACCCGAATTTGATCTGATCATCTGTGATGAAGCACACCGTACCACTGGAGCTGTGTTAGGAACAGACAAGCGTGAATCTGAATTTATCAAGGTTCATGATAACAGCATCATTCGGGGCAAAAAACGGCTGTACATGACGGCAACCCCTAAGATCTTTACCGACAAGCTGAAAAAGAAGGCTGACGCATCTGATGCTGTTCTGGCGTCCATGGATGATGAAGAGCTCTATGGAAAAAATCTTTACACGTATACTTTTTCAAAAGCTCTAAAAGATAAACTTTTAACACCCTATAAAGTTATCGTCTTGGCTGTTGATGAAGCAATTATTAACGCAACGATTCAGAAACGCCTTAAAGATAAAAATTCCGAACTTATTCTTGATGATACAACTAAAATCATTGGCTGCTACAAAGCACTTTCCCAAATAGAAAAGAAGGAAGAAGATGGCATAAAACCTATGCGTCGTTCTCTGGCTTTTTGTAAAAATATCAAGACGTCTCAATTAGTTAGCGAACTATTCAATGACGCCATTGATGAATATCATAAATTTGTTCCCGAAAGTAAGACTTCTCTTATCTTTGATGTTAAGCACATTGATGGATCTTTTAATGGCAAAAATCGTAATAAATTACTTGATTGGCTTAAAGAAGATACAGATGAGAATAACTGCCGTGTGTTAACCAATGTCCGATGTCTCTCTGAAGGAGTCGATGTCCCTGCTCTTGATGCGGTTATGTTTTTACACCCGCGTAAAAGTCATGTGGATGTGATACAGGCTGTGGGGCGTGTGATGCGCCGCGCAGAAGGTAAAACAACAGGCTACATTATTTTACCCGTTGGTATTCCCTTTAATATTCCACCACAACAGGCTTTAGAAAACAATACAAAGTATGATGTCATCTGGCAAGTTCTCAATGCTTTGCGTGCTCATGATGACAACTTTAAAAACAAAATAAAAGCCTTAGAGCTGGACCAAGATGTTCGTCATGTGTTTGAGATTGTAGGGGTTACTTTTGACCCTGCTTTACAAGCAATGACCGCAGTTGTTGACGAACTCTCTTTCCACGCGAAATCGGAAAGTGCTGGGCTTCATATTGGTTCAGTAGCAAGTGAAAGCTCTTATAAATATGGAGGACAAAAAGAATTCGAGTTTTATGTTGATGAATTATCGCGTGCTATTAAGCCCATGATTGTCAAAAAATGTGGAGAGCCTAATCAGTGGGGAAATTGGGCTGGCAATGTAGCTGCAATTGCACAAAATCATATTATTCGTCTTAAAAGCATACTCGCTGATAAAAAGAGTGAAGCCTTTCACGCTTTTGATGCCTTTCATAAAGAATTAAAGAACGGTTTAAATGACAGTATCGAGCAAGAGGATGCACTTGAGATGTTGGCGCAACACCTTGTGACACGTCCTATTTTTGAATCCTTGTTTGATGGAAATGAGTTTGTGCAAAACAATGCCATTTCACAAGCCATGGAAAAGATCTTAAGAGAACTTGATAAGATGAATATCAAAGACGAAGCCAAAGATCTTGAAAAGTTTTATCAAAGTGTAAAGGATGATACAGAGGGTATTATTGAAACGCGAGCAAAACAGAATCTTATTATCAAACTTTACGAAGATTTTTTTACCAAGGCATTTAAAAAGACAACAGATAAACTTGGGATTGTTTATACGCCTATTGAAATAGTTGATTTTATCTTACATTCCGTCAATGATGTTTTAGAGCAAGAGTTTGGACAAAGCTTAAGTTCTCGAGGCGTCTCTATTCTTGACCCTTTCACTGGAACGGGGACCTTTATTACACGGCTTTTACAATCCAAGCTCATCAAACCAGAGGATATGAAATATAAATTCCGTCATGATATTCATGCCAATGAGATTGTTTTGCTAGCCTATTACATAGCAGCGATTAACATTGAATCGACCTATCATAGTCTTATGAAAGGAGAGTATATCCCTTTTGAAGGAATTTGTTTAACTGATACGTTTTTGATGCTTGAAGAAAAAGATTTTTTTACACGCTATATGTTTGAGAATTCAGAGCGGTGTAAAAAACAGCAGGAAGTAGATATCCAAGTTATTGTTGGCAATCCTCCTTATTCAACAGGTCAAAAAAGTGCTAATGACAATGCAAAGAATACCCCTTATCCCATATTAAATAACCGTATTCGTGAAACCTATGCTGCTCAATCTAAATCAATGAATACGCGAAATTTTTATGACAGTTATATTCGTGCTATGCGCTGGGCAAGTGACCGTATTGGTAATGCTGGGGTAATCGGCTTTGTTTCTGGCTCTGGTTACATAGAAAAATCGACAATGAATAGTTTACGAAAATCTTTAGCCAAAGAATTTACGAGTATTTATGTACTTAATTTACGAGGGGATCTTCGTAAAAATATGTTAAGCAATGGAGCTGCTCAAGAAGGTGAAAATGTTTTTGGTAGTGGTAGTATGACGGGCATTGCCGTGACGCTGTTTATAAAAAATCCCAATACTATTGGACCTTGTAAAATTTACTATCATGATATTGGTGATAATCAAACAAGAGAAAAAAAACTTAAAACAATTAAGGACTTTGGTAGTATTGATGGCATTACACGAAGTAAAAAAGATTGGCAAATAATCACACCAGATAAGCATGGTGATTGGATACGTCAACGTGATGACAGTTTTGAAACATTCTTAGCTTTAGGCGATAAGAGACCTCATGAGAAAAAACTCTTTGAGATTTATTCTTGTGGCATTACGACTAGTCGTGATGCTTGGGCATACAATTCAAGTCGTGCAATTTTAGCGAAAAATATGGGTAACATGATTGCCTTCTATAACAGTGAAGCAGAACGTTTTAATAATGCTTATGCGCACACTGACAGTAAATCACGTACAAAGGCTGTAGATAATTTTGTTAATTCAGATACAAGCAAGATAAGTTGGAGTTTGAATATAAAAAAACAATTAGCAAGAGGTAATATTTTAAAATTTGAAGAAGACGGTTTTGTTCAAAGTTTATATCGTCCTTTTACACGACAGTGGCTTTATTATAATCGCATTTTTAATGAAGCAATTTATCAAATGCCTCGTATCTTTCCTGTAGAAAAAATGATCAAAAATACAGTGATACAAGTTTCTGCTATAGGGGCAAGAAGTGGCTTTTCTGTTATTATGACTAGGGATCTACCTGATTTTCATGCAATAGATACTGGACAATGCTTTCCACGTTATATTTACGAAGACACGACGGTTTCAAAAGATAAAAATGAGAAACAATCCCATTTATTTGCAAATGCTACAGAAGAAAACAAAACTGTTGGTTTACAGAGGCATGATGCCATAACTGATGAAGGATTAGCACATTTTAAAGCAGCTTATCCTAATGAAAAAATCACTAAGGATGATCTATTCTATTATGTTTACGGTATACTTCATTCGGAAGATTATCGTGCCAGTTATGCTGATAACCTCTCTAAAGAATTGCCTCGTATCCCGTGTGTAAAGAGTGCTGATGACTTTTGGAAATTTGTAACAGCAGGACGTGAACTAGGTCATTTGCACGTGAATTATGAAGATGTAGAGCCTTATCCCGTGATCTTTAAAAAGGGTAATCCAAAACAGACAGAAATCTCTAATCTCGAAAAATTCTATTATGTGACTGAAATGAAATTCGCAAAAATTAAGAATAGTAAGGAAAAGGATAAATCGACTGTTATTTACAATAGCAATATTAACATAACAGATATCCCTCTTGAAGCTTATGAGTATATCGTCAATGGCAAGCCTGATCTTGAATGGGTTATGGGGCGTCAATGCGTTAAGACTGATAAAAAGAGTGGTATTGTCAATGATGCCAATCGCTATGCTGTTGAAACCGTTGGCAACCCTGCCTACCCTCTAGAATTGTTTCAAAGGGTTATTACCGTAAGTTTAGAAACAATGAAAATCGTAAAAAACTTACCAAAATTAGAAATAAGAGAAACTGAATAACTTATAAAGCATGCTCACATAATGGGCATGCCAATCTTATTAAAGCCGCTTATGTATTAGTTTAACTAACAGTCTATTTTATCATCTGTTATGAGATAAACTAAGATAGGAAATAATTACGTTATCAAGATCTCTTTAATGGACTTTTGTAAATTCTTTAAACGTATCATCTTGTGAGTTGATTACCTATAATCTTAAAAGGAATAATTTATCATGCGTTATTCTAAAAAGAAACCATTTGCACTTTTAGATACTCTTATTTGGATTGCTTTAAGACTTTTAAGAAATCCACTCTTAAATAGAATTAGATTTTTTTTACATTGCCTTTAAAAGATTATACCGTAATCTAAAATGATAGCTTTATTGTTTTCAAAAGCTTTGTTTAAAGAGGGTTATGTATATTCATTTTCTTATATTACTTATAGGTTTTGTCTGTTTTTAAAACCCCCAAAACACCTACAAAACCCTCTTAAATATATATTAAAGATTGTATTTATGTTTTGTGTTTAATATAGGTTGTTTATTTAGATCATTAACGCATTGAAATATAATAACTTTTATTTTTTATTGAAAAAAATATATAAAAGTGGCGTAAAAAGCACCTCCAAAACCCCCCAAAACCCCTAAACCTCCAAAACTCATAACCATAATGGTCTTGATAGCATTTATTATGATTATAATCCCTTTCTTTTGAAAGGCTTTAAAAGATTATATGCTTTTCATAAAGCACATTTTAATCATTCACTAAAATCATAAGATTCGTCTGTTAAATAAACTGACATAACCGATAA
>NZ_JBHIPT010000118.1:0-131659 GCF_042196205.1 Bartonella sp. AP21QHHD
GTGTGAGTGGCTCTTGTGAGATTTATGGCTCTGTTTATGGCAATGCTAAAATCTCATATTGTGCAACGATCTGGGGGCGTGTTTATGGCAATGCAAAAATCAATAAAAAAAGCAAAGTAAGGTTGGTTCCAAAAAATTGTGAGGTGTATGAAAGGGATAATGTTGTCAATATAACTGATAAAACAGAATAAAGAACGGCGTGGGGGGCGTGCCTTCTTTATGGTGTATAAACGCATATAAAATGCATTGCTATAAACATATCATAAAAGAGAGAGTAACATAAAAAAAGCCGTGTCGAAAGTGATATGACGCGGCTTTCAAATAACGATTATAATGANCTTTAACAATCCAATCAAAAGCAAATGCATATTAAGTGAATGTCTTGTAAAAACGTTCTTTTTAGCTCGCAAGCATTGGTTTTCAAAAGCAGCTTTTCATAAGATAAATAAACAAACGCTTTTATAAAGTGTAAGGTTTTTAAGATTTTGCTCTGCTGTGAAATATAGATCTTAGTTTTTCATAAATGAAACGTTCTTAAGAGCAAAAGATAACTAAGTTATAACTGTAATAAAAAAAAGTTTTAACGTTTCTTATAAAGATCTCATTTTATGTTTCAAACGTTTAAACGTGCATTTAAAGAGGTTCTCATAAGCGTATTTGTACTTTTCATTAAAACCTAATTTCTTTAAATATTAGCCGGTCCATTTTGGGGATGTTATCTTAGAATAGAGCATTCTTAAATATTACAGCTTTTGACTCAAAATTGAGTAAAAACCCATACCTTATGATGTTACAATGGTTTTGAAGTTTGTTTGCTTATCTTTGTCTTAATAGCTGCCCCCAAATTTGGAAAGAGCTCTTTTGGTTTCGTATTTTTAAACTATAACTTTTAAAACGTTTTTAGTACCAAATCTAAAGTAGATAGTAATTCTACTGCCATGGCATTATTTGCCTCCATTTTTTTGTGGAAGCGAATAGTTCCGTTCTTAAAGACTAGCCTGCAATCTATTCATTAAAAGGCCTTTTCATTTCATGAGATATAGCGTTTTGAATTTCATGACCTTTATTTCTACCTCGGTAAAAAATACCGTGGTTATAAAATCGATCTTGTCTTTAAATCTTTTTATGCAATCTTTATAAACTAAACCTATAAGCTTATGACCGTTTCAAACGATTATTCCTTTGAAGGTTTAGCTCAAAAAAGAGCAAAACTCATACCATTTTTTAAACCTATACAATTTATGTTATCGATATTTTCAAACGACTAAATTTTTAAACAATGTGATTTGTGCTGTGATAAAAACATATCATAAAATTTATAAACTGTTATGAATGATAGCTGCTTTTCATTTTATTTGAATACACCCATGCGTTATAATATTTGTATCATGATTTGCTTTTTATGGTCTATTCATACATGGCAATCTTATATAAAAAATGATCAAATGAATCACGTATAAAAAGATGGATTCTTGAGTGGATTCATATAAAATAATTGCAAACAACCTATTGACTTTATTGTATTTTTTGTATAATGTGAATTCTAGCCTCTGCAAGTGAATAACTATAGACAACATTTTTAAAATCTACGGGTTTTGCACCTATTGTTTTTGGTGTCGCTGTAAGCTCTATTCCTAAAACAGGTTTTAACTCATTAATTGCTGCCGCACCAGCAGAAGCTCGATAACGATGTGCTTCATCCATTAACAAAACTAAATCAGGAAGATTTGCGAGATAATCAAAATAACTTTCACCAATCGTTTCTTGTAAGCGTTTAATTCGCGGAATACTAGATTTTAGTGCGCCTTTTTTATTATCCGTTGTATTAATTTTAGAAATATTAAAAATATTGATAAAGGCCGTATCTCTATTCTCAAACAAACGCTTTTGTCCTTGAATATGGTGTTCATCAACGCGAATACCTTTACCACTTTCATAATCTTCACCTGTAATAATAACGGGTCTATTGGCAATAAATTCACTCATTCCACTGAAAACATACTTCGGACTTTGGGGACTAAAATCCTGTTTTAACTTTTCATAAATAGTCAAATTTGGCGCTAAAACAAAAAAATGGCGACTATGACCTGTTAAATAAAGATAGCTGATAAAAGCCCCCATAAGTCGCGTTTTCCCAACACCCGTTGCTAAGGCAAAACAAAAAGAGGGAAAATTTCGTTCAAAATCTTGTACAGAAGGATAAAGATTTTTTATCACTTCTAACTCTGCAACCAAATCAGCATTTTTAGAAAGCTCTATATTTTCTAAGATTTTTACCAAAATATTTAAAGATTCACGTTGAGGATCACGCAACGATAAGCGAGCAGAAATCCTTTGTTCAACAGTGTTCATGAAAAACTCCGCTTTTTATATATTATTCAAATAGATCTAATTCTGCTTGCGCAATATCTTTATTTTTGCTGTTTTCTTTTACCACAATCACTGGTTCAAGATTGGCTACATTTAAACTGTAATCGTCCCTTCCCCATTCGCATTTTTCTAATATTGCACGGGGGATTTTAGTGAGTGTCAGATTTTCAAAGGATGCTGATTTTGTATCAAAGGCTGTACCACAAATCAGCAACGTGCGATGAGAGCCTACCTCTTCACTCATTATACGGAGTTGTTCATGGGTCATAGCGCTTGTTGTGACATAAATATAATCTGTTTCGGTTGAATACCCTTGCATCCAATAATGATTTTCATCAGGTGCATAGGTAAATCCCATATGTTTGCACATTGCTTCTGAAAGCATCGCAGCATTATATTCGCGACTAATAATCCATTGTCCCCATGGATCCTTTTGCAACAGAGAAGGTGCAAGGCGATAATAACGGAATCCACCGCCACCTTGCCAATTGACACTTTTGGAAATTCCCCCTTGATCAGTTCCATCAATGACTTGTTTTAAACGAGGGATAATGTGGGTGTGACAATGCTCACCAAGTTCAATCATAATCCACTTCCTTCCCATTTTATGGGCAACAGCACCGGTTGTGCCAGAACCAGCAAAAGAATCCAGTACAAGATCACTGGGATTAGTGGCAAGTTGAATAATGCGTTCCATTAAACGTTCCGGTTTAGGAGTTGTAAAGACACTATCAGAATTGAAGACTTTGGCTTCTTTTTTTGCATCTTGATTATGGCCAACTTCCTGATAAGGCCAAATGGTCATTGAAACCATGCCATTTTTTACTTCTGATAAAAAACGCTTCAAAGAAGGAACATTGCTTCCTGTGGGGCCAAACCAAATACGATTATCATTCAATAATTCAAAGAATTTTTTTTTTATTCATAGCCCAACTTCTACCATTAGGAGGCATTACCTTGCGTCCAGAAGGTGTGATGATTTCATAAATATCCTTAGGTGTTACTCTTTTTACGGATAAATCTCCAGATTTCCAAGGACCGCGAGGATCATTATCAGGATTTTTATAGCGCGCATCCATATCGTTTGAACGAGGAAGCAATTGAGGGCGCCAAATCGTTTTATCTTTGGCATAAACCATTATAAAATCATGATTATCAGAAAGCCATTTTGTATCATTTTGTGGAGCATATTTCTTTTGCCAAATAATATTGTTGATGAAATTTTGGCGACCAAAAATTTCATCCATCATCACTTTTAGATAGGCTTGTTCATCATCATCAATGGAAATCCAAATACTTCCATCTTCCGCCAGTAAACGATGTAACAATTCTAGCCTATCTCTCATAAGACTTAGCCATATGGAATGCTCTAAACCATCTTCATAATGTTCAAAAGCATTGCCTGTATTATAAGGCGGATCGATATAGATACATTTTACCTTTCCCATATATTCTTGTTCAAGCGCTTTGAGTGCGAGCAAATTGTCACCAAAAATAAGTTTATTATCAAAAATATCCTAGGATGATATTCGATGCGAAGCGTGATAAGATTTTTCAAGATCTTCTAATAAGATACGAGGCTCTAGTTTTGGGCGTTTTTCTTTTCCAATCCAAGTGAGTTCTAGTTTTTGTTTATTATAACTCATGCGATCGTCCTTAAATTCAAATGCTTGTGAAAAGTAAACAGCTTATTCATGAATGGCTAAATTAGAGTCTCTTAACAATACTTTTAGTACCATCCGACAGCAATTTGAGCTTCTTCTGACATACAATCAGGTGTCCATGGTGGATCAAAAGTCATAGTGACTTCAACATACGAAACCCCTTCAACTGCACTGACTGCATTTTCTACCCACCCTGGCATTTCACCCGCAACAGGACATCCCGGTGCTGTAAGAGTCATTTCAATTTTTACTGAACGATCATCTTCAATATCAATACGATAAATCAGTCCTAGCTCATAAATATCAGCAGGAATCTCTGGGTCATAAACTGTTTTGAGAGCAGCAATAATATCATTTGTCATACGATCAATTTCGTCTGCTGGAATTGCTGATATGTAAGATTTTTTATTTTCGCTTACAGTTTCAACGGATTCTGTAGAATGACGCTCTTCAATTGATTCAGCCATTAAAAAATGTCCTTGTTTCTTGCAATGCTTCTACTAATTGATCTATATCCTCTTGAGTGTTATACATGGCTAACGATGCGCGGCAAATAGATGTTAGACCAAAGCGCTGTAATAAAGGCTGTGCACAATGAGTTCCCGCACGTATCGCAACCCCTTTTCTATCAATAAACATAGCGATATCATGGGCGTGAATCCCTTCAATTGTAAATGATATAATAGCTCCTTTATTGGGAGAATGACCATAAATACGCAATGACTCAACCATTTTAAGTTTTTCCTGCGCATAAGCTAAAAGGGATCTCTCATGGGCATGAATCGTGCTACGACCTTTCTCTTGTATATAATCAATAGCCGCAGTTAATCCAATAGCTTCAACGATAGGAGGAGTGCCTGCTTCAAAACGGTAAGGAGGAGCATTATAAAAAACCTTATCGGTTGTTACCTCCTCGATCATTTCCCCTCCCCCTTGAAAAGGACGCATTTCTTCTAACCTATCTTCTTTACCATACAAAACACCAATACCAGTGGGTCCATAAAGCTTATGACCTGTAAAGACATACCAATCACAATCGAGATCTTGCACATCAACGGTTAAATGTACTGCTCCTTGAGAACCATCAACAAGAACCGGAATAGAATTTTGATGTGCTAGTTTAATAATCTCTTTAACAGGAGGCACAGTTCCTAATATATTGGACATATGCGTTATAGCAACAAGCCGCGTTTTTTCGCTTAAAGCCTTTTGGAAATCTTCAATGTGCAGAACACCATTTTCATCGACAGGAACAAAAATAAGTTTAACACCTTTTTGTTCACGGAGAAAATGCCAAGGAATAATATTTGAATGATGTTCCATGATCGTTAGAACAATCTCATCACCTTCCTTGAGTTTTGGCATCGCCCAACCATAAGCAACAGTATTAATAGCTTCTGTTGCATTTTTCGTAAAAACAATTTCTTCAGCTTTTTGAGCATTTAGAAAAACACGAACGGTTTCACGAGAATTTTCATAGGATTGTGTTGCTATATTGGCTAAAAAATACATTCCCCTATGCACATTAGCATAACTATAGTGATAATAATTATTCATTGCATTGAGTACTGACATTGGTTTTTGGGCAGAAGCACTACTATCAAGATATGCTAATCGCTTTCCATAAACTTGATGGTGCAAAATAGGAAAATCACGCCGAATTTCTTCGACATTATAAGTAAATGTTTGTACGTTATTTTCCATTTTTTCTACCTTAAACATTTTTTTCAAGCCATTTACTAATGATATTCTCCAAAACGATTTGAATATTATCTTGCTTGATGTCATCAATGAGCTCAGAGATAAATCCTTTAATCAAAAGTGCTCGCGCCGTTTTAAATGGGATACCACGTGTCATAAGATAAAAAAGATAATCATGATTAATATTAGCAACTGTTGCACCATGACCACATGCAACATCATCAGCAAAAATCTCCAGTTCAGGCTTTGCATTAAATTCTGCATCATCTGAAAGAATAAGGCTATTACAAGCCATGCGTGCATCTGTTTTTTGCGCTTTTTGAGAAACACGTATTATTCCTTGGAAAACACCAACAGCCTTATCCGTAACCACATTGCGTATAATTTCGGTTGATGTTGATTTTTCTTCCACGTGACGAACAGTCATTGTAAGATCACTATGTGTTTGTCCTGATAATAAATTTATGACGCGTAATTGAAAATCAGATTCTTCTCCCTGTAATTCAATATCGATTTCTTGGCGATTTAATTGACTCCCTATATTAATGACATAAAGTGATAACTTCGCTCTTTGATCAAGAACAGCACAAAATCGACCAAATTGTGTAGAATTAAAATCACGATTGCGAATGAGAATCCACGTAACATCACTATCAGCAGCAACATTTAATGAAAATATTGAACTGACAAAGGTATCTTTATCATTGCCAACCTGATGTTCAATAAACATAACTTGACTATTTTTATCAACTTTTATATCCGAAAAAATATGAGATTGTCCCCCCATTTGTATATTTTGTAATTCAATGGGGATATTTAACTTTGTATTTTCAGGGATGTAAAAAAGCCAACCATCTGTAACAAAAGCTGTATTTAACTGTCCAATAAAATCTTCATCAGAAATGTTTTGATTTATCTGTACAGAATTATCTTCTAATGCGTCTGAAAGGCGTTTTACTGCAATGTTGTCTACCTTTGACTCTATCGATGTTTTTCCATTGTTTATGGAGAAAACAGCACTTTCTGAAAGCAATGCATCAACCAATTGATTGTCTTGAACTTTTGAAAAATTGCTAATAGACTTCAGTAAGGTACGTAGATTGGTATAATGCCAACTTTCGATTTTACGGGAAGGAAGCCGTGTCATTTGAAACTGCTCAATAGTTTTCTTGCGGATTTCCTGTACAGCTTTATCACCAGGTAAGTGGTTTACATACTGATTGAAATTACTGAGTATATTTTCTTCAACCGCTAACAAGTTTTGCTGTGCATTCATATTTAATAACCTCAAATCGCTTCCCTAATAAGATCAGCATACCCATTTTGCTCTAAATAAAGCGCTAAGGATTTATCACCGCTTTTGATAATTTGTCCTTTATAAAGAACATGTACCGTATCAGGAATAATATAATTAAGCAGCCGTTGATAATGGGTAATCACCAAAAATGAACGTTTTGAATCCCGAAGTTTATTAACACCATCTGCAACAATTTTTAGTGCATCAATATCTAAACCAGAATCCGTTTCATCTAAAATGCAAAGTGTAGGTTCAAGAAGTGCCATTTGTAAAATTTCAGCGCGTTTTTTTTCTCCACCTGAAAAACCTACATTTAATGGACGCTTTAGCATATCCATATCTATTTCAAGTTTGGCTGAAACTTCTTTAACACATTTTATAAATTCAGGAATTTTAAGTTCTTCGTCACCTCGCGCTTTGCGTTGAGAATTCATCGCAACTTTTAAAAATTCCATTGTTGCTACCCCTGGTATTTCCATTGGATATTGAAATGCAAGAAAAACACCATATGCAGCACGTTCTGCTGGATCCATTTCTAAAAGTGATTGTCCATTATAGAGAATATCTCCTTCTGTTATTTCATAATCATCACGACCAGCAAGCAAATAAGATAAAGTTGATTTTCCGGCTCCATTTTGTCCCATGATAGCGGCAACTTCTCCATCTTGAACTGTCAAGTTTAAACCACGAATAATTTCTGTATCGGTTTCAGCAATACGGGCGTGCAAATTTTTGATCTCTAACATAATTAATCCTGTTTTGGCTGTTTTTCAGATATCAATGCGTATTATTTTACCTTAGCATCCATCTACTTTTGTAATTACCATAGAGGTCATTTTTAGCATTATATGCTACCGTTACAGCCTTTTTACATAAAGTCTTCTATTTATCTAATTAAATAAAATTATCCAACACTACCTTCAAGGCTAATACTAATAAGCTTTTGTGCTTCGACAGCAAATTCCATAGGAAGTTTTTGAATGACCTCTTTTACAAAACCATTTACAATTAATGCGATAGCTTCTTCTTCGGGAATTCCTCTTTGCATAACATAAAAAAGTTGGTCATCAGAAATTTTTGATGTTGTGGCTTCATGTTCAAACTGAGCTGTTGCATTTTTTGCTTCAATATAAGGAACTGTATGCGCACCACAATCATTTCCGATTAACAAACTATCACATTGCGTAAAGTTACGCGCATTTTGTGCTTTTCGATGCGCTGTGACTTGTCCTCGATAAGTGTTATTTGAAAAACCTGCAGAAATACCTTTGGAAATAATGCGACTGGATGTATTCTTTCCCAAATGAATCATTTTTGTACCAGAATCAATTTGTTGATAACCGTTTGCAACAGCAATAGAATAAAATTCTCCACGCGCATTATCACCACGGAGTAAGCAGGATGGATATTTCCAAGTAATCGCAGAACCGGTTTCAACTTGTGTCCATGAAATTTTAGAGCTATCACCTCGACAATCTCCACGCTTCGTCACAAAATTATAAATACCGCCCTTTCCATCTTTATCGCCAGGATACCAGTTTTGTACTGTAGAATATTTAATCTCTGCATTTTCAAGGGCAATAAGCTCAACAACAGCAGCATGAAGTTGGTTTTCATCACGTTGGGGTGCTGTACACCCTTCAAGATAAGAAACATAGGAATCTTCAGCGGCGATAATCAATGTTCGTTCAAATTGGCCAGTGTTGCGTTCATTAATCCTAAAATAAGTTGAAAGCTCCATAGGACAACGAACCCCTTTAGGAATATAAACAAATGAACCATCTGTAAAGACAGCTGCATTTAAGGCCGCATAATAATTATCACTTATAGGTACAACTGTTCCTAAATATTCTTTAATAAGCTCAGAATGTTCAATAATCGCCTCTGAAATAGAACAAAAAATCACACCAGCACGTGCCAGCTCTTTTTTGAATGTTGTTACAACAGAAACAGAATCAAAGACTGCATCAACAGCCACCTGCCCCGATACAGACATACTGTCATCAAAAGTGGAGGGATCAGACTGTTTTCTTACTCCTGCCAAAATCTCTTGTTCTTTAAGGGGAATGCCAAGTTTTTCGTACGTTGCTAATAACTCAGGATCCACTTCATCCAAAGATTTTGGTCCTGTATGATTTTTGGGAGCAGCATAATAATAAAGCTCCTGAAAATCAATTTTAGGATATTCAAGACGCACCCAATGAGGCTCTTGCATTGTCAGCCAACGGCGGTAAGCTTTTAAGCGCCATGTTAGCATCCATTCAGGCTCATTTTTTTTAGCGGAAATAAATTTGATAATATCCTCATTTAAGCCTTTTGGAGCTTTATCGGTTTCAATATTGGTTTCAAAACCATATTTATATTGGTCAACATCTATTTCACGTACTTGGCGTATCGTTTCTTGTACTGCCGGCATAAATTTTCTCCATTTTTTGGCGTCAAAAACCGGTAACTAAAGTCTTGTTTTTTACAAGATTAAAGTAAGCAAGTTATCTCCTAGGCTATAGGTAAAGCGCAAAAATTTCAATCAAACTTATTTTATTTTTAAAATAATTCTAATTTTTATAACTTTCTGATGATAAATCTTCCCCTTTTTTCCTGCTTATAATTTGAGAAAAAAACGACAGAAAATCATCAATATCTTCAGAAGTTGTGCCACGCCCTAGCGAAATGCGAATGGCACCATTTGGAACATGATACCCCATTGCCTCCAACACTTTGCTTTGTTTTACTTTTCCCGAAGAACAGGCAGAGCCGGATGATAAAGAAAACCCTTCTAAATCAAAAGCAATTTGCATCGTTTCAGCTTTTATATTTTTCACGGTAAAGTAAGTTGTATTTGGCAAACGTTGAACTCTTTTGCCAAAAATCTCAACATTTTTACTTATTTTTTGTAGTCCAGCTTCTAATTTATTGCGTAAATATATTAACTGTTTTATTTCCTCCTGTGTGAAGCAATCAGTCATTGCTGCCCCAAAAGCAGCAATAAGGGGCAATGCTTCTGTTCCTCCACGGAGACCTTTTTCTTGTCCTCCTCCAATAATAAGAGGGTGTGGCATGAGAAGATTACCACATGAAACAAAAGCACCAATTCCTTTAGGACCGCCAATTTTATGGGCAGACAGTATAAAAAAGTCTCCTCCTAACTGATGAATATCCACAAAATTTTTATCTACATATTGTGTCAAATCAACTATAAGAGTGCCTCCTAAATCCCGAACAATAGCGGCGATTTCTGTTAACGGTTGAATAACACCCGTTTCACTATTTGCAGCTTGAATAGCAACAAGAGGTAAACCTTTTGTTTTATCGTGAACCGTTAAGAGTGATGTTAATTTATCTTGTTGTATGAGCCCATCTTGATCAACATCAATGACGCTTATCAATTCTTTAGAAAAACGTCCTCCCTCTGCAACAGAGGGATGTTCAGTCGCTCCAAGGTAAAGATGAGAAAATTTAACTTTTGCTTTCCCCATATTGTAAAAAGGTGTTAACAAAGTCATTGCGGCTTCACTCGCACCAGAGGTAAATACCACGTGATCTGGATCTGTTTTAAGATTTTCAGCGATTTGCCGACGGGACTTTTGCAACAAAGTTTTAGCGGCACGCCCTTCCTTATGAACCGATGATGGATTACCAAATATCTCTAAAGATTCCAGTAACGCTATCCGTGCCACTTTTTTGAGCGGTGTTGTTGCGTTATGATCAAAATATCGGCGTTTTATAACCATTTTACATCGCAATCATTAATCTTATGAATTGATTGAAAAAATAGCGCATTTTTCTTGAAAAGTGCACTAAAAAAAGAATATCTAATAATTATTTAAGAGATTCTATGGTAAAAGTCGACCAAGGTCAAAGAGAGCCTTTTATTGCATTAAGGAGCATTTTATGCCAGAAATTATTTTTAACGGTCCCGCGGGTCGGCTCGAAGGGCGTTATCAACCTTCACAACAAAAAAATGCACCCATTGCGATCATTTTGCATCCTCATCCCCAATTTGGTGGAACTATGAATCATAAAATTGTCTATGACCTCTTTTATATGTTCCAACAACGTGGCTTTACAACTTTACGTTTTAACTTTCGTGGTATTGGTCGTAGTCAGGGTGAATTTGATTATGGAATAGGAGAACTTTCAGATGCTGCTGCTGCTCTCGATTGGGTGCAGACACAACATCCAGACTCTAAAAATTGTTGGGTAGCAGGATACTCATTTGGAGCATGGATTGGTATGCAGCTTTTAATGCGCCGACCGGAAATTGAGGGATTTATCTCAGTTGCCCCTCAGCCTAATGTTTATGACTTTTCATTTCTTGCACCTTGTCCCTCTTCTGGACTTATCATTCATGGCGGTATCGATAAAGTTGCCCCTCCAAAAGATGTTCAAATACTTGTCGATAAATTAAAAACACAAAAAGGTATCATCATTACACAAGAAATATTGGAAGAGGCTAATCACTTTTTCAGTGGATGTCATGAAAAACTTATTGAACGATGTGCCCACTATTTGGATAACCATATCTCCAATGAACTTCTCGCTCCTCCTCCTGAAATACTTTCACTAACTTAGGAAAATACGATAGATTTATAAAAAATTAGCAAAAATCGTCTCTGATCATAACAAAGTAATTTTTTTAGTCTGCATTTAAAATTTTTCTAAATTTTATTTCAGGATAGAAATGAGAATAACAGAACACCTTTTTTCTATTACTAAGAAGTTTCTTTTTTAGCGTAAAAAGGAAATAATACCTGTATTATTATCTTTATACTACCAATATGTCTCTTTCTCTTGTGAGGTGTGCGTCAGTTATGATAGATAACGCATTAATAATTCGTTATATAATCGCCTATTATATACAATAAATGCACTCTTAAATTAGGAAATTAAATCTGTGTTTGCCTTTAAATCTGATTTTTTACACATTATGAGCGAACGTGGTTTTATCCACCAAATTTCAGATGAAAAAGGCTTAGATGATCTTTTTTCAAAAGAAACTGTAAGCGCTTATACTGGATTTGACCCAACAGCATCGAGTTTACATGCTGGAAGTCTTCTTCAGATTATGATGCTTTATTGGTTACAAAAAACGGGTCATCGCCCCATTGCTTTAATGGGTGGAGGAACCGGATTGATTGGTGATCCTTCTTTCAAAGACGAAGCGCGACGCCTTCTGACACAAGATGATATTGCTGCAAATATTGATGGTATTAAAAAGGTATTTGCTAACTATTTGACATTCGGTGACCGAGAAACCGATGCTTGTATTGTGAATAATGCTGAATGGTTATGCAATTTAAACTACTTAGAATTTTTGCGTGATGTAGGAAAGCATTTTTCTGTCAACCGTATGTTGTCATTTGATTCTGTCAGACTCAGACTTGAGCGTGAGCACTCTTTGTCATTCTTAGAGTTTAATTATATGATTCTGCAAGCTTATGACTTTGTTGAACTTTATAAACGTTATGGGTTGCGTATGCAAATGGGGGGCTCTGATCAGTGGGGCAACATTATTAACGGAATCGAATTAGGACATCGTTTAGGAACACCGCAATTATATGCGTTAACATCACCATTGCTGACAACCTCTTCCGGTGCCAAAATGGGTAAATCATTGAATGGGGCTGTATGGCTAAATGCGGATAAACTTTCACCTTATCAATTTTGGCAATACTGGCGCAATACAGAAGATGCTGATGTAACACGATTTCTAAAGCTCTATACTCCATTGCCGATGGATGAGATTCTTAAACTTTCTCTATTACAAGGAACTGAAATTAACGAAGCAAAAAAAATTCTTGCAACAGAAATTACAGCAATGTTGCATGGACGTGTTCTTGCTGATGCAGCAGCAGAAACGGCTCGCAAGACGTTTGAAGAAAAAACTCTGGGAGAAAATCTTCCAACTGTTGAAATTAATGCCTCAGAATTAAAAAAAGGTGTTGGATTGCTCACTCTTTTAGTACAAGCAGGACTCGCTAGATCGAATAGTGAGGCACGCCGACACGTTCAAGGTGGAGGTGTCCGTGTAAATGATCAAATTATTGAGGATGAAACACATCTTATTATTGAAAGGGATGTCAGTGCAGAAGGAACCATTAAACTTTCTTTTGGTAAGAAAAAACATGTTGTGATGAAACCAGTATAATCTTTTGCTGTTTTGTTTATGTTGTTCACGTCGAGCTTGTTCTTTCAATTCAATCGTTGTGATAGGGCGAATTTTGTTAGGGAAATAAAAGTCTCTTCAAAACGATAAAATTCTAGAGAGTTGAATAGTTCTTTTCTTCTGTGTACTCTGATATTTTATACCTGTTACACAAAAAAGAAAGATGAAAACAATGACAAGACCAATGAAAGGTGCTCTTGCTCCTGATTTTACTTTGCCGCGCGATGGAGGAGAGACAGTGTGTCTTTCTGACTTTAAAGGAAAGCCTGTTGTTTTATATTTTTATCCAAAAGATGACACCAGTGGTTGCACAAGTGAAGCACTTGATTTCACAAAATTAAAGATGAAATTTGATGAAATCGGTGTTGCTGTTATTGGAATCTCTCCAGATAATGTAAAAAAACATGATAAATTTAAAATAAAACATGAACTTGATGTCATCTTGGTTTCTGATGAAGAAAAAACGACCCTCGAAGCTTATGGTGTTTGGGTTGAGAAAAGCATGTATGGACGCAAATATATGGGAGTTGAACGGAGCACTTTTTTAATTGATGCAAATGGAATAATAGTAGAAGAATGGCGCAAAGTAAGCGTATCTGGGCATGCTGAAAATGTTTTAGCTACTGCAACACTTTTATATCATAATGGTAACTTGTAAATTGAGTGTTTGATTTACCTTCAAAAGCAAAAGTTATTCTCCCTAATTGATTTTAGTTTTTCAACGGATTCAATTTTTACAATATATTGATTTATAAGGATAATGAATTGTTTTACATTTATATTAGTCCCCCGAATATCGCAAAATTTTCTGATTTCAGATTCTTCCTATCACTTGCAATATCATAAGCAGAATTAGCGTGTGAGAAAAAGTTGAAGAAAGGAACAAGAAAATCCCCCTTTAAACCTTTAAAGTATCAAAGGCTATATAACATCACAGCATCCATAAAACGAACAGCTTAAGAAAAAATCTACATGGCTTGAAGGAAGGATATGTAATTAACGAATATCCTCAGTTTTTTTGTCTTGTCCATAAATGCGCCGTGCGAGTGCTGCCTCTATAAATGCATCTAAATTACCATTAAGTACGGATTGTGGATCCGTATTTTCAATTCCTGTACGCAAATCTTTGACAAGCTGATAGGGTTGAAGAACATAAGATCTAATTTGATGTCCCCATCCGATTTCTGTTTTAGAAGATTCAGCAGCATTGGTTTCTTCTTCTCTTTTTTTAAGCTCTTCTTCATAAAGCCGTGCACGCAACATCGACCAAGCCGTAGCGCGATTTTTATGTTGAGAACGCTCTGTTTGACATTGAACAACAATACCCGTTTTTATATGTGTGATGCGAACAGCAGAATCTGTTGTGTTAACATGTTGTCCTCCTGCTCCAGATGCACGATATGTATCAATACGCACATCTGCCTCTGAAACATCAACTTCAATATTGTCATCAATAACTGGATAGACCCAAATGCTCGCAAAAGAAGTATGGCGCTTTGCATTCGAATCAAATGGAGAAATCCGTACTAAGCGATGAACGCCTGATTCTGTTTTTAACATTCCATAAGCATTATGCCCTTTTACAAGAATAGTCGCTGACTTTATTCCTGCTTCTTCTCCATCATGAATTTCTAAAATTTCAACCTTCATTTCATGCTGTTCAGCCCATCGCATATACATACGTAAGAGCATAGAAGCCCAATCTTGGCTTTCTGTTCCCCCTGCTCCAGCATGAACTTCTAAATAGGTATCATTCGGATCTGCCTCTCCTGAAAGAAGTACGTCAATTTGCCTTTTATCTATCTCATTTTTAAGATTACGTATTGATCTTTCTGCATCAGCGATAATTTCCACATCACTTTCTTCTTCGCCCATCGCAATAAGCTCAATGCATTCTTCAAGTGTTTTTGTAAATGATAAAAGACCATTGATTGAATCATCAAGACGTTGACGCTCACGCATCATATCCTGTGCTCGTTGTGCATCATCCCATAATGATGGATCTTCCGCTTTTTGATTAAGATATTCAAGACGCTTTAGTGATTGATCCCAGTCAAAGATGCCCCCTTAGCAATTGTATTGCTTTCTGGATTTCATCAACTAATGTTTCTATTTCTGCTCGCATAATTTAACACCGTATTTTTAAAAACTCTTTTTGGTTGTGTCTCTTAGCATTTTATACAAATTTAATAGCTGCTATCAGAAAATGGTACAGTTCTATCACTCTATTTATAGAACCGACATTGTAAAAAAGAGATAAAAACCATGACTCATGGCAAAAGGAGATTTTGTCGATTAATACAGCCCACCTGTCCCACTTTCAAGTGCTTTGTTGACTTGTGGAGAAGTCGTTACTGCAGGAACACCTTCTTGAAAAGAATTTGTACTCCCAATAACTTGATATATATCAGCAGGCCCAGTCCCTGGTTTAAATGCTTCTATAATGACATCTTGATCTCCTCTTTCGGCAAGCATTCCTGTTTTCCGATTAATTGGCATTAAAATCATACCTTTTGGCATCTTAAAGGGAACATCTGGCTTCCCTTTAAGAGCATCTGCCATAAAATCACCAAAAATAGGTGCAGCTAATGAACTTCCTGTTCCATTATATCCTAACGGAGCTGGTTGATCATAACCGACAAAAATACCAACGACAATGTCAGGAGTAAATCCCATAAACCAGACATCCTTAGAGTCATTGGTTGTTCCTGTTTTAGCGGCAATATGTCGATTAAGATAACGTAAACGTGCCGCAGTACCACGCTGAACAACCCCTTCCATCATCGATGTAATTTGATAAGCCGTCATAGGGTCAAGAACTTGATCTCGCTCATCAATCAATGTGGGTTCACTTTGATTATTCCATGAATTCGTATTACAATTTTCGCAAATACGATCATCATGACGATAAATTGTCTTCCCATAACGATCTTGAATTCTGTCTATCAGAGAAGGTTTAATAGAGCGTCCGCCATTGGCAATAACGGAATAAGCTGTAACCATTCGTAATACTGTTGTTTCGCCAGCCCCTAAAGCCATGGGAAGATAAGGCTGCAATTTATCTACGATCCCAAAGCGTTCTGCATATTCAGCGACAAGAGGCATTCCCATATCATTGGCAAGCCGTATTGTCATAAGATTACGAGAACGCTCAATACCATAACGCAACGTTGAAGGTCCTGCAAAGGTACCCCCATAATTTTTGGGTTGCCAAACTTCACCATTATATTGACGAACTTCAATGGGGCCATCTAAAACAACGGATGCTGGTGTATATCCGTTATCAAGAGCTGCTGCATAAACAAAAGGCTTAAAAGCAGACCCCGGTTGGCGATAAGCTTGGGTTGCACGATTGAATTCAGATGCTGCAAAAGAAAATCCTCCCACCATAGCAAGAACGCGCCCTGTATGAGGTTCCATAGCAACAATTGCACCTTCAACCTTTGGAATTTGTTGTAAACGATAAGTGTTGTTTGTATTAGATAGTTTTTCAACAAAAATGACATCCCCAACTTGCAGAACATGAGATAAGCTCTGAACAGTTTTTCGATAACCATTTTCTTTTACAACATGGAGTGCCCATTTTGAATCAGCTTCAGATAAAACAGCAATTTCCCGTTTTTTTGATAATATACCTGAAGCTTCGCGCTGTGGCTGTAAACCAATCTCTACTTTATTGAGATTAGTAGAAAGAACAACAGCTAAACGCCATTCAGGAACATCACTTAGCCCTGTGATATCTGCAAGTTCTGTCCCCCAATCACCTTTCTCATCAATATGCGCATAAGCTCCACGCCATCCTTGCGCATGATCAAATCTAATTAATCCATCGTGCAAAGCACGTCGCGCAATAAGTTGTAAATGCGGATCAAGCGTTGTACGAATGGAAAGCCCACCTTCATAAAGTGTTTTAGCCCCATAGCGATGTATTAAACGACGCCGTACTTCTTCAGTAAAATAATCAGCCGCAAAAACATAGCTATCACTCCCACGTATTGTCGCTCCTAAAGGTTTAGCTTTCGCTTTTTCACCTTGTTCACGCGTTACATATCCATTTGCAATCATCCGGTCTATAACCCAATTACGCCGATCAATAGCACGTTGTGTATTCTTAAATGGATCATAATTTGCTGGTCCTTTTGGAAGAGCAGCCAAATAAGCACATTGTTCTAGCGTCAGGTCATTGACGGATTTATTGAAATAGGTCAATGAAGCAGCAGCTATGCCATAAGTGCCACGACCCAGATAAATTTCATTGAGATAAAGTTCGAGAATATGATCTTTTGAATAAGTTTTCTCAATACGCATTGCTAAAATAGCTTCCTTAAATTTACGTTCTAACGTTGTTTCTGAACTTAAAAGGAAGTTTTTAGCGACTTGTTGCGTTATAGTTGATGCCCCCTCTGGACGTCTTCCAGAACCAATATTACGAATATTATTGATCAAAGCTCGAGAAAGTCCTTCAGGATCTAAACCAAAATGATGATAAAAGTTTTTGTCTTCAGCTGAAATGAAAGCATTTATAACAAGCTTTGGTATTGATTGAATCGGTAAATAGAGGCGATGTTTTGTTGCAAACTCTGCCATAAGACGGCCATCAGAAGCATGGACACGGGTCATTACCGGCGGCTCATAAAGTGAAAGAACTTCATAATCAGGGAGTGCATTTGCTTGACCACTGGTCATAACACCCCACGTTATTGCACCATAAAGTCCAATAGCAATAAAAAAACGAAGAAGATATCTTAAAAAAATCATCATAAAAACGGCTATCGCTTTCTTAAGAATTAATTAAAGAAAAAATACGTTACTTCAAACACACCAAGTGGATATCACCACAAGATTGAGATCAAGAGAAATTGTTTTCTATCTTTTATTTATACCAGGGTACACTAGAAGCCCATATTGATACTCTATTTTCTCATAAATTTAAAGAGGCTGTATCATTTTCTGCCTATAATCAGCAAATTGACGAATAGAATGAGCAATAGAGGCTGCCATTTGTTTTCTCCAATGAGGATCATTTAATAACTTTTCATCCTCTTTATTGGATAAATAACCTATCTCTATCAAGACTGAGGGTATATCTGAAGCTCTTAAAACTTGAAAATTAGCATACCGATGTGGGTTATTAATCAAGTTAATATGATTCTTTGATAAACTTGAAATAACACTATTTGCAAAATTAACCGAAAATGTATGTGTTTCACGTCGTGTAAGATCCATCAAAATATCTGTAACTTCGAGCGTTTCATCTGCAGGCAAACCATCAAGCAAATCAACTTTATTTTCATTTTCAGCTAAAGATTTTGCAATGGCATCAGAGGCTTTATCTGATATGGTATACACTGTGGCACCGCGAAGAGAATGTAGATCAATCGTATCTGCGTGAATAGATATAAAAAGATCAGCATCAAACTCTTGCGCTTTTTTAACTCTTTCACTTAGTCTTAAAAAAATATTGGAATCTCGTGTTAAAGCAACGGTAATATGAGAATCCTTTTGTAATTCGTCTCGCAATGCACGCGCAAAGTCTAAAGTCACATCTTTTTCTAAAATTCCAGTAACACCCCGTGCACCGCCATCAATACCACCATGACCAGGATCAAGAACAACACGGAAATTATATGCTGGCATTAACTGTGTTTTTGTATCAAAATTGCTTCTTTGCTGTTTTTTTAATATCTCATCAAATTTTTCTTGTGTACTTTTACGAATATCAATCAGCAACTGCCATAAACCATTATTTAATTTTTTTACGACATTTTTTTCAACCACAAAAGCCGTTTTACTTGTCAAAATAATGCGTGAAGTCTGTATGTCAGAGAAAGCATAACGCACATCTGAAAGCATAACGGATAATGTATTCCGTTTCTTTAAAGGCGTATTTTGCATCGAAAAGTCAATTGTAGGTAAATTGATAACCAAACGTGCGGGCCTGTCAAAAATCTGTAAACGAACATTTGGTTTTGAATTAAAAACCGCAATAATACGCGTATGAATACTATCACCAATGGTTCGAAAATTAATAAGTCTCAGAGGATCTGCGGCTTGAACACTAGTTTGGAGTAGCAAAAAAGATAATAAAAAGTATGTGACGAGCACAATAACATCCCCATAAGCTGTTTTCAGCTTTTTGGTAAAAAAAACTCTTATCATAAGCAAAATACTCTACATTACCTTTGTAATAATTTATCTTGGTTACATAAAACGATACACCAATTTATTATCTATTTTTCAATAAAAGCTAAATAAACACCTCAAAACGAAATTAAGGTCATAAAGATATTATAATTATACATGATTTACATTGTTACTTGCCAAACGCATGATATCAACATAAAAGAATATTTATGCTTCCTAGCTGATAATAGTCATCTAAATTATCTGTAACTCATATTAAGTTGTCTTTAGAAGTTTTTTGTCTATTATGCGTTGAGACTTTTTTATGGATGAAAAATTTCTATGTTGTAACATTAGGATTGCATTACTTAAGATTCGTTGGTTCGGATATCCGAACTGTTTTAAAGATTATTTTACCGGAGACTTTTAAGAAAATATGAGTCATAAAAAACAGATGGAAATAATGATGAGAAATGGTGTAAATGCAGTCATGCCTTTGCACGTGGTGTTTCGTCCTGTTTTTCTGGTACCTCCCTTTTATGGCAGACAGCCTTTTATGTTTACGAATAGTTATGGCATTCGTTTGAATAAAATTGTGCATGTCGCCTTCAGGATATTAACTTATGTCAAACAAAATGCTTATAGATGCCTCCCATCCGGAGGAAACACGTGTTGTTGTTGTTCACGGCAACAAAATTGAAGAACTTGATTTTGAATCAGAACATAGAAAACAGCTCAAGGGGAATATTTATCTCGCACGTATTACGCGTGTAGAACCGTCTCTCCAAGCGGCTTTTGTTGAATATGGTGGAAACCGACATGGTTTTTTAACATTTTCTGAAATTCATCCTGATTATTATCAAATTCCTATTGCTGATCGCCTTGCTCTTCTTGAAGAAGAAGAAAAAGAAGCTGTAGGAGAAAATTCTGTAGATACCTTTACGGAAGAAGCAACTAAAAATAAAAAACGCTCCAGAAGAACAAAAAAAAGTGAAAAAAACAATGTTATAGCAGCCGATATTGAAAATGATATCACATCTGAAGCGATAATAATTGATAATACAGAAGAAGCATTAAATGCCAATATCTCTTATGATGAGATTGAAATGGTCGGTGCTGAGGACATCCGTGAAGAGCTCCCGATTTATCAAAGAAAACAAGGGCGCCAGTATAAAATTCAAGAAGTCATTAAACGACGTCAAATTTTGTTGGTACAAGTTATCAAAGAAGAGCGTGGTAATAAAGGTGCTGCCCTTACAACATATCTATCTCTAGCTGGTCGTTACTCTGTTCTAATGCCCAACACAGCACGTGGTGGTGGTATTTCACGAAAAATTACGAACGTACAAGACCGTAAGCGTCTTAAAGAAATCGTAAAAGAATTAGCCGTTCCAAAAGGTATGGGCGTTATCTTACGAACCGCTGGTGCCAATAGAACAAAAGCTGAAATTAAACGTGATTATGAATATCTTATGCGGTTATGGGATACTATTCGCACTTTGACACTCGAGTCAACGGCACCATGCCTTGTCCATGAAGAAAGCAATCTCATCAAGCGTTCTATACGAGATCTTTATAATAAGAACATTAGTGAAATTCTTGTCTCTGGAGACCAAGGATATCGTGAAGCGAAAGACTTTATGCGTATGCTCATGCCAAGTCATGCAAAAGTTGTGCAACCTTACCGTGATCCTACGCCCATTTTTGCAAGAAATAATATTGAAATTCAACTTGATAAAATGTTGCAACCACAGGTTTCTTTAAAATCTGGTGGTTATCTTGTTATTAATCAAACAGAAGCACTTGTTGCTATTGACGTAAATTCTGGCCGCTCTACGAAAGAATTCTCTGTCGAAAAGACAGCCTTACAAACTAACCTTGAAGCTGCTGAAGAAGTAGCGCGTCAATTACGCTTGCGTGACCTTGCTGGTTTAATTGTGATTGATTTTATTGATATGCTTGAAGAACGCAATGTGAAGCTGGTCGAAAAAAAATTAAAAGATTGTTTAAAAAACGATCGTGCTCGTATTCAAGTAGGTCATATTTCACACTTCGGCCTTTTAGAAATGAGTCGTCAACGTATTCGCATATCGGTTTTAGAAAGTACGACACAGCCCTGCCCACATTGCGCAGGAACAGGAAATATACGTTCTGAATCATCAATTGCGTTACATGTCATGCGCTCAATTGAAGAATATCTTCTTCATAATTCGCAACATAATATTATCGTGCGCACCCCCGTAGCAACAGCGCTTTATGTATTAAATCATAAACGCAATATTCTTGTTAATTTAGAAGCTCGCTTTAAACTTAATATTAGTATTGAAGCAGATGATAGTATTGGAACACAACATCTTGTTATTTCTAAAGGCTCAATAGCAGAGAGAATTTCTCAATCTTCATTGGAAGATGACAATAAGCAAGAAATTGAAGATTCTGTTTTCATAAAAAGTGAATCTATTGAAAATCCTTCTCCCATTGAAACAAACCAAAAGCGTCGGCGCAAAAATCGTCACGGTGAAATTACTGATCATTCTCTCTCCAACGTTCATAAAAAAGAAGATACCTTAAATGATGATTCTTATCGTCGAGGACGTCGTCGAGGACGTCGTGGTGGTCGACGCAATCAAGATAATAATTTTCATCAGATTCGCGTTCCTTATGCAGAACCAGTAGGAGATTTTGCTAAGCAAGCTTTAGCAGAAATTAAAGCAGCGCATCGCAAACGTCGTGTTTCACCTGTTAAATCTTTTGAACTTGAAGAAACAAAAAATAATACACAAGCTCTAGATATACAACAACAGAGTGAATCTGAAAAAAATGATACAAGTATTAAACCTAAAAAACGTAAAACACGTTCTTCAAAAGTAGTAGAAAATCAACTTTCTTTAGAGAATGATCAAAATATTGCAGAACAAAAATCTCTTGAAGAAAAACCTACAACCAGTCCGGTGCGTAAAACTAAAACAAAAAAAGCAGACAAAGCTATTCATGAGGTAGAAGATAAAGCTCTTGAAAAGAGTAAAAAATCAACACGTGGAACACGTAAAAAATCATCTTCTAAAGAGACAACGCAAATACAAAAAATATTAGAGCAAGAAACTGTAATCGAGATGGAGAAAGTTATCGAAACCTCTCCTTCCCAAATTGAAGAAACAATTAATCAACCCGTTGTTATTTCATCAACGCCTAATGATTCTTCCAAAACTGAACGTATTGGTTGGTGGAAACGCAGAATTCTTTCGAAAAATTAAGGATTAAAAAAACCGCCACAGAAAACTGTGGCGGTTCAAATAAACAATTATAGAAAACGTTTTGACCAACTTTTATGGTGTGGTTTTATTACTTTTGTTTCGCTTTTTCTTGCTCAGCCCGCATACGCTCTTCAATTTCTTTTTGCTTTGATTGAATAGCTTGCTGCAGCTTTATTTGTTCTTGTTGGAAATCTTTTTCCTCCATACCAGGACCGGTATAGGCTGCTGTAAACCCATTAAGAGAAAATTCAATAGGATTAGCTGAACCACGAAAATTAACTGTGGTTACAACCATTTTTGTACCACTTTTCATAGCTGCTATAAGCTTATCATCTAAGACATCATTAGCAATACAACTTGGTCCATTACAAATAATATAAGGAATTTTTTTAGAGAACTCGTCACCAATTTTAATGTGAACACCTTCTGGCAAAAAACGACCTGTAGGTACTTGAATACCTATACGTTTCTCATTTTGCTTCCCTTTTATTTCAACAAGATTAAAAGCCGTTAAAGGTTGTCCCGTATTCGATAATACAGTATTCATTGTATTACAAATATCAACATCATGCTGCTTACTGCAAACTTTGTACCAACCTTGTGATAAAGTTTGCGCATTTGCAGAAATACCAGCTATAAGAAAAAGGGCAGCGGCTCCAACTAATACTGAAACAGCAGAATAAACATTTTTATGCGACATGATTAAGTTAATCCTTTCAACGCGCTCTTAAGTAACTTCAAAAAAATATTAAATATAATTCCAACTTAATTTATTAAATTATAATGAAATAACAATTAATTTTACTATTTTTACTTCAATATAAAAAAAAAAGTCAAATTTAGAGAAAAAATACGACGAGCCATTCTAATTTTTATACACTCATATCATTTCCCCTCTTCATCACATTGGTATTTGATGCAATCTATCCATAAAACACCTCTGTGCATTTAAACTAAGATTACACAAACGAATCAATATTGCAATATTAATTAAAATAAACTCTGATACTACTCTAAAAAATTTACTAATTAAAATTTTTACATTTATTACTCTTCATGTTAAGCTTATAGAACCTTAGCAACAGGTGTTGTAATGCATGAAGCTCCAAAATATCAGATAAATTTTACTGTTTTCCTTATGTGCCTCGTGTGATACACAAAAACAAAATCATCTACGATATTATTGAAACATTTAATGAATTAAAACCACTGATTGTCTAAAATTTCTGCATAATTGTAAGAGAGCTTTTTGCTAATGAACAATTTTCTGCCCTTGTTTACAAAATAATGGTGATACGCTTTTGTAATAAAAATTTTATATTCCATAGCGTTTAACTAAACAGTTTAGTTTAAAAATACGCTACTAAAGAAGTGCTTTTTTCTTAATTAAACAACACATTTTCTTAGGGAGAAAATCTATAACTGCTGAAAATATTTTATTTATAATAAACTTTCTTAAAATATAATAACATATTAATTTATAATAATAATTTATCTTTTTTCTATTTCTATATTGTATGAAAGATCCTAATAGCGCAAACCTCTCTTATATTGAATCAATAAAATTTATCCACTTGTACATCACAAGCGGAGTTAGTTTTATAGATAAAACTACTGAACAAAGGACCCCCCCTATGAATCATCTCACGTGCCCAAAGCCATAATAAATTTATGCTCATATATTATACATCTATTATTGCATCTCTGTACAAATATCATCTCTCAGCTTTATAACGTGAATAAAAAATGTAGCTTTTATCAATTTATTTTAAGTTATTTCTTAAATAAAGAATCTACTAAAATGATAAATTCTTTTCATCTTTCACAATATCAAAGATATAAATCGTTAATGATTTAAGTTTTAAGAAAAAAATGAATTAAAAATATCATTTTGTTTCTCTATATAACACAACTTAGAACTATAAAATATTTCTCTTATCGTATTAATGAAACAAGATTTATGATATGAGATGTATCGTCATTAAAATAATTAAACAGATAAAAATAAAAAACTACAAGCACAAAAAATTATGCATAAAAAGAAAACATAAAAAAGATATATGATTTTATTATTTAATAATATATTAAATCTTATATGATAAGAACAATAGATAATATCTTATGTGCATAAAATTACTTTATTATAAATAATAATTAAAAACAAAAAATTAAAATATATTTTAACTATTATTTAGTATATAATATTAATTTCTCTGTATTTATATGAGTAAATTTTTAATTGAATAATTCTTCAACATGAAAACGTATACGATCTATAATATTCTTTTTCTTGTTTGGAAGCATTATATTATGTACTTCTTTAATGGTATTACAAAGCTTAGGTGCACTTTTTACAAACCAATTATCTTCTGTAAGACTATTTTTTATATCGTCAAATATTTGTTTTTCATAACTATAAGAGCCATCTGTTAATAATTCTTTAATATCCCTGACTAAACTAGGACTTATTGAATTATTTGCGCCTTTAGCCCAACTAAAATCTTTATCTTTCCAATCAAAATCTTTGCGCAAAATAGCACCTATATCACTTTGCAATATATCCGCTAACGTATTGCAAGCAATAATAAATATGAGATAATTTTTCATTATCTCATCATCACCTCCACTTTTCTCATTCATTCCCCATTCATTAAACGTTTGAGTTTTTTTTAAATAATCTTTTGCTTTAATCAACTTTTCTTCATACTCCCCTACTTCATACTCTCTCGCTATATGTATTCTAGAGATAATTTTTTGTTTTTTTTCAGCTAGATCCTGTAATTTCGAACCAAGATTATAATATTCATCCTTCAGAGTTTTCAGTTTTTTATATAACTTATTCCGTTCCTGTAAACGCTCATAGTATTCTGCTTTAGAAATATTTTTTTTCCAAATATCCAAATGAGATATACTTTCTTCAATAAATTGTATGCTCTCTTTAATATTCTTTCTTTTGTTTTTTAAATGTTGGTATTGTTCATCAGAAGATAACTCAGCATAAGCGTTTTTTACGCCATATATTAAAGTGAGTAACAAAAAAACGATAGTTAGACACTTTTGTAATGAAGAAAGCATGCTATCTTTACCTAAATTCTTTCTAAAAAATTTACAGGAGCTTATTAGCTTATTATATGCAAGTGCTATTTAATGCGGTTAAACCGTCTAATCTATTTCCTTCATTGTATCAATACGTATATAATAAAAACAAAATAAATATATAAGGGCTCTTTATTATAAACTTAAATTTTATTCTTATACAAAATCAATAACTGTTTGTTTTTATAGAATGATTTTATAAAAATGAGTAATAATTCTAAAATAATAAAGATATTTTTTAAACAGAATGTTGTTCTGCCATTTCGACAAGCTGTGTTATAATATTCGCTGCTCCAACAAGCCTTTCATCCGCTGTGGACCAATCACGAATAAGAGCAATACTTTGATCTGGTCGGATTTTTGCCATTGAACCTTGTTTTCCCACCCACTGAACAAGAGCAACACTATTTGCGAAATAGTTATTACGAAACTGTATGACAATCCCCTTTGGTCCAACATCTAATTTCTCTACATGTGCTTTTCGACACAATGTTTTAATATGAAAGACTTTAAGAAGATGTTGAACCTCAAGGGGCAAAGGACCAAAGCGATCAATTAACTCCGCTGCAAATTCATCAATTTGTTCTAAACCATCAAGTTCTGTTAAACGACGATAAAGTCCCATACGTAATGATAAGTCAGGCACGAAACTTTCTGGTATCATCACTGTTGTACCAAGGGAAATTTGAGGTGACCATTGCTTATCTTCATTTAGCTCTCCATCTTTTAATTCAGCAACAGCTTCTTCAAGCATTTTTTGATAGAGTTCAAATCCAACTTCTTTGATATGCCCCGATTGCTCTTCACCTAAAAAATTGCCTGAACCGCGGATATCCATGTCATGGCTTGCCAATTGAAAACCGGCCCCTAAGGTGTCAAGAGATTGTAACACTTTAAGACGGCGATCAGCAGCAGTTGTTAAAACTTTACCAGCAGGAAATGTAAAGAGAGCATACGCACGTTGTTTTGAACGTCCTACCCTACCACGTAACTGATAAAGGGCAGAAAGACCAAACATCTCAGCACGATGCACAATTAGGGTATTGGCTGTTGGAATATCAAGACCTGATTCAATAATGGTTGTTGAGAGCAGCACATCATATTGTCCATCATAAAATGCATTCATGATATCATCAAGTTGTCCAGCCGGCATTTGTCCATGAGCCACAACGAATTTCAGTTCTGGCACATGTGTTTTGAGATATTCTTCTACAAAAGCCAGATCAGAAATACGAGGACAAACATAGAAACTTTGTCCACCACGATAATATTCTCGAAGCAGGGTCTCTCGTATAACAAGTGCATCAAAGGGTGAAATAAAAGTACGAACCGCCATTCTATCAATGGGGGGGGTTGTTATCAATGAAAGTTCACGTACACCCGATAAAGCTAACCCTAAAGTGCGTGGTATGGGAGTTGCTGAAAGTGTGAGAACATGAATATCACTTTTAAGCTCTTTTAAACGCTCTTTGTGTTTGACACCAAAATGCTGTTCCTCATCAATGATAAGAAGACCTAACCGTAAAAAATTAACTGCACCACTTAATAATGCGTGGGTTCCAATGACAATATCGATTGTACCATCTGAAACACCTTTTTTTACTCGTGCAAGTTCTTTCGCTTTTACAAGCCTCGAAGCATGTCCAATTTTAACCGGTAATCCTTGAAAACGCGAAATAAATGTTTTGTAATGTTGACGTGAAAGCAAAGTTGTCGGTACAACAACAGCAACCTGATATCCATTTAATGCTGCAACAAAAGCACTTCGAATGGCTACTTCAGTTTTTCCAAAACCAACATCACCGCATATCAAGCGATCCATCGGCTTGCCTGAGGCTAGATCGTCCAAAACAGCATCAATTGCATTCATTTGATCTTCCGTTTCTTCATAGGGAAAGCAAGCAACAAACTCATCAAATGGTCCAATTGGTGGAAGTAAAGCAGGCGCAGCACGAGTCATACGCTCTGCAGCTATACGGATTAATTGCCCTGCCATTTCCAATAAATGTTTTTTAAGCCGAGCTTTACGTGCTTGCCAAGCAACACCTCCTAATTTATCTAAAGTTACCTCTGTTCCTTCTGAGCCATAACGTGAGAGAAGCTCAATATTTTCAACAGGTAAAAAGAGTAAATCACCTCCAGCATATCTAATTTCAAGGCAGTCTCGTAAAATTCCAGTGGTTCTGATGGTTTTAAGACCAACAAATTGGCCAATACCGTGGTCGATATGCACAATAATATCACCAGAATTTAAAGCAGAAATTTCAGAAATAAAATTTGTATTATTCTTACGCCGCTTTGGCGATCTTATAAAACGATCGCCAAGGATATCTTGCTCTGCTATAATAGCCAAATCTTCAGCCACAAAACCATGTTCTATCATGATAACAGCTGCTAATATGCGATCCCGAGGTGTTGCTTTGACAGTTTGCAAAGATTTTGCAACATCTATTTTTTTCAATCCATGCTCATCGAGAACTTGTAACAAACGATTGAGAGATCCTTCACTCCAACACGCTAAAAGCACTTTTTTACCAGCAGTGCGTAAAGATGCGATATGATCAATAACACTTGAAAAAACATTTTTTTCCTGCGCATTACGCTCTTTTACAAAATCATATCCTTGTTTAACATTGGTGTGAATAACAGTTTGTTCCAAACTTTGTGGAACATTAAAAGGAGAAAAATCAATACGCTGTGAAGATTGTTGCGCACCTTCCAAAACACGCTCTGGCGTTAAATAAAAAAGACTAGGATCTATTGGATGATAAGAAGTAGAATTTTTTTCATCACTTTCGCGCTCTTTGCGCGCATTATAATAGTCTTCAATAAGACGATAGCGCTCAATGAAGACTTCTTCTATGAGATGCTCAAAAACTATCGGTAAGTTGCCACAATGATCAAAAAAGCTATCAAGGTTTTCATAAAAAAATGGAAGCCAATGTTCCATACCGGCAAAACGCCGACCTTGAGAAATTGCTTCATAAAGCATGTTATTTTTTTGTGACACACCAAATGTACGGGTATAATTGCTTTTAAAACGACTGATGCGTTCTGGTGTAAGAACAACCTCACTCATTGCCTGTAATAAAAGTTCAGTTTTTTGGCCTGTTGTCCTTTGACTTTCTGGATCAAATACGCGGATACTTTCTAGGGTATCTCCAAAAAAATCAAGGCGTAAAGGTTCAACATCCATCGGAGAAAAGATATCAAGTATTCCTCCTCTTACAGCAAACTCACCAACATCACGGACAACCGTAACGCGTTCAAAACCATTGGTTTCTAGAAATTGAATAAGATTTCCCATGTTATTGCGCTGGCCAACACGTGCGTGAATAAGCTGAGCTTCTATCATTTCACGAGGAGGCAACTTTTGCATAATTGCATTTGCTGTTGTTAATATAATTGCAGAATATGGATCTTTCCGTAAATTTGCTATGTGTGCCAATGTTGATAGTCGACGTGCCATAACAGCAATTCCTGGTGATACGCGATCATAAGGCAAACAATCCCATGCAGGAAATTGAAGTACGGGTAAATTGGGTTCAATAAAATTTAAAACTTGTTGTAAATGCGCAATTTTTGTTCCGTCACGGACAACATAGATGAGCGGTTTACCTTGTGCAATTTCTGAACTTAATTTAGCAAGCGCAAAGGCTTCAAATCCATCAGTAACGCCATCTAAAATCATACGAACAGAATTATTTTTTGGAATAACAATTTTTTTAAATATAGGCATCGGGATTAATAACTTAAGCAAGTACGATAATTGGCAATATCACGGAAAAGTGGACTATCAACTTCAGAGGGGGGCAAAATTTCTCCAGTAATCCATGTGAGTAAATCACGATCATCAAAAGACATAATATACTCAAGCTCAGAGAGCGTTCTATCATTCATCCCAGTAATATGAGCATCGACATAATGTCCAAAAATGAGATCCATTTCACGAATACCGCGATGCCATGCACGAAAAATCAATCGACGACGACGAGCATCTAATTGATTTTTGTCAACGACAAAAACTGTCATAAAAAATCTCCTTGAATAAAGTAATATAAACTATTCAATTAGTCGTATAAAATTTTTACCTTGCTTTAAGGAAGTTCTATAATCTTTTGTTCTTTAAGTGTAATTCGACGATGCATTTGCTTAGCCAAAGCGTAATTATGTGTTGCAATAAGAGCAGAAAGACCAGACTGACGAACAAGGATAGATAAAGCTTGAAAGACATAAGCTGAAGTTACTGGATCAAGATTTCCTGTAGGTTCATCAGCCAAAAGAACCGAAGGGCCATTTGCTACTGCACGTGCAATAGCAACACGTTGTTGTTCTCCTCCCGATAACTCTGAGGGACGATGGTTCGCACGATGAGAAACACGCAGATACGTCAATAATTTGCGCGCACGATCTTCTGCTATAGATTTTTTTAATCCTGCTATCATTTGGGGTATCATGACATTTTCTAACGCCGTAAACTCTGGAAGTAAATGATGAAATTGATAAACAAAACCAATATCATTTCGTCTTATAGCTGTTCGCTCACTATCAGAGCGCTTTGCACAAGAAACACCCCGTAACATCACATCACCAGCTGTTGGTTTTTCTAATAATCCAGCAATATGAAGAAGTGTTGATTTTCCAGCACCAGATGGTGCAACAAGTGCGACAAGCTCTCCACGATTAAGAATAAAATTCGCTTTATCTAAAACAATGAGTGGCTTATGACTCTCGAAAAAGTGTCTTTCAATCTCTACAAGCTCTAAAATAGCTGTCATTATTCATACCTCAAAGCTTGTACGGGATCTAGCTTAGCAGCACGCCATGCCGGAATGAGAGCAGCAAGAAACGACAAGAATAAAGCCATCATAGCAACCAAGATGGTCTGTTTCCACTCAATTTGTGCAGGCAATTTTGTTAAAAAATAAAGTTGAGGATTAAAAACGTCGACATTAAATAACCAAGATATAAAATCTTGGATATGATTAATATTCGCGGTCGCGATAACACCTAAAACTAAACCCAATATAGTTCCAATAAAACCAATCATCATTCCTGTAATGATAAATATACGCAAAATCGCACTCTGTTGAGCCCCCATCGTGCGTAAAATTGCAATATCATGACTTTTATCTTTTACAAGCATAATCAGCCCTGAAATAATATTTAAAGCAGCAACAAGAACGATCAGAGAAAGAATGAAAAACATAACATTTCGTTCAATCTGTAAGGCTGAAAAAAAAGCCTGATTGCGTGTACGCCAATCAATTAAATAGACCTGTTGTTCAACTACTTTTTCTACAACAGGTTTTATTTGATCAACAGCATCAGGATCATTTAGAAATAATTCCAAAGACTGAACCTTATCTCCCAAATTAAAAAACATTTGTGCTTCATGGAGAGGCATAAAGATAAATATTGAATCATATTCAGACATACCAACTTCAAAAATAGCAACGACTTTATAAGCTTTCACACGTGGGGTAACGCCAAAAGGAGTCTCATCACCATCTGGAGTAATAATACGAATATCTCTTCCAACTGTCAGTCCTAATTTTTCTGCTAAGCCACTTCCAATTGCAACACCTTCTTCTTGATCAAACCGAGAAATCGATCCTAATTTAATGTTTTGAGAGACTGTTTTAAGCTTTTCTAGATCTTGTTTGCGCATACCACGAACTAACGCGCCAGAGCCACCTTGAACTTCACCTTGAACAAGCGCTTGACCTTCAATAACAGGTAAAGCAAACTTCACACCATTTGTAGTTTCTAAAGAAGAAATAAGAGTCTTATAATCAGAGAAACCAGAATCAACTGTTTGAATAATAAGATGCCCATTCATACCAAGAATACGATTGAGAAGTTCTGTACGAAAGCCATTCATCACCGCCATAACAACAACCAGAGCAAATACGCCCAACATAATCCCAATAAGAGAAATAATTGAAATAACAGATGCAACGACATGTTTTTTATTGGGAATCATATAACGAAAAGCGATCATCCACTCATAAGATGAAAAGCATTTTTTTTTCAGCCTCTTCATAATATTTCCTATTAAATTATAGAAAGTTGGCTGAGCACATCTTCAACCTTTAGAGATTTTTTTATTCCTGTTTTTCGATCTTTAATTTCAACTTCATTTTGTGCAATACTGTTAGGACCAACAATGATTTGCGTTGGCAAACCAATCAAATCCATTGTTGCAAATTTTGATCCAAGGCGTTCATTTCTATCATCTAATAACGGATCAAAACCAACCTTCTTTAATCCCTGATAGAGAAACTCACATGCCTGTGTGCATTTTTCATCATCGGGCTTCATATTGATAATCCCAAAATCAAACGGTGCCATAAACTTTGGCCAAATAATACCATTTTCATCATGAGAAGCCTCAATAGCGGCCGCAACAAGACGCGAAGGCCCAATACCATAAGATCCCATAGAGACCACATGCTCTTTTCCATCTTGTCCCATAACTTTTGCTCCCATTGGAGCAGAATATTTAGTACCAAAGTGGAAAATATGCCCTACTTCAATACCACGCGCTGAAAGACGATTATGATCAGAAACTTTAGCCCACTCCTCTTCATTATGCATTTCTTCCGTTGCTGCATAAAAAGATGTCCATTGCTTAACAATATCATCTAAAACAGCTTTATCACTAAAATCGATTGAACTATCAGGAACGGTAAGTTCAAGAAATTGTTTATCACAGAAGATAGCACTCTCTCCTGTTTCAGCCAAAATGATAAATTCATGACTGAGTTCCCCCCCTATTGGACCTGTATCTGCACGCATAGGAATTGCTTTTAAGCCAAGGCGAGAAAAAGTGCGTAAATAAGCAACAAACATACGATTATAAGATGTTTCAGAGCCTTCATAATCAAGATCAAAAGAATAAGCATCTTTCATTAAAAATTCTCGTGCTCGCATCACACCAAAACGTGGACGAATTTCATCACGAAATTTCCATTGAATATGATATAAATTAAGCGGAAGATCTTTATAAGAACGAACATAAGAGCGAAAAATATCTGTTACCATCTCTTCATTGGTTGGACCATAAAGTAAATCACGCTTTTGACGATCTTTAATGCGGAGCATTTCCAAACCATAATCATCATAACGACCGCTTTCACGCCAAAGATCAGCAGACTGAATTGTAGGCATCAATATTTCTATTGCACCCGCACGTTCTTGCTCTTCACGAATAATTTTACAAACTTTATCAAGCACTTTTTTTCCCAAAGGAAGCCAAGAATAAATCCCTGATGTTTGTTGTCGAATCATTCCAGCGCGCAACATGAAGCGATGAGAAACAATTTCTGCTTCTTTAGGATTCTCTTTTAAAAGTGGAAGGAAATATTGAGAAAGACGCATTGAAATAATTAACTCCTAATCAGATCTATCATATCGGAACAATTTATCACACCCTCTATTCATCTATAGCCGCATTCTGAATACTTGCAAATATAACGATCTTATCATTTAAAAATTTATTGTGCTTTATTCTCTATTTTTCTTATTTAGCAATAAAATAAAAATGCTCTTCTCTTTTTAAATAACGTAATAGGAAAGTTCTTTTATTTTGACCGATGTAAAAAAACTGTACAGATAGGTTTTTTTTGCCAAATTTCATGAACAGCCGCTCTTACTGCACGTCGTGTTGCCTCTCGAATAAGTTCATTATTTTTCTGTTTCATGCGTGGGATATTATAAACTGTATTTTCTACGATATCTAAAAGAATATCTTTTAAACTTTCCCCCTTTCCATTACTTTCAGGTAACCCGAATGTTGTTAGACCTATATCCCCTAATAATTCATGCTTACTATTTATATGGAGAGAAATAGTAACATGACCAGCATAACTTAGTTTGCGGCGTTCACGAATCCCTAATTCATCTTCATCTCCAATTAGGCAACCATCCTTATAGATGCGGCCAACAGGAACTTGATCAATAACTTCTACAGGCTCTGGTGCAAGACGTAACATATGGCCATTTCTGATATCCATAACAGTTTTAATACCCGCTTGACGTGCTAAAGTTGCCTGAGCCTTAAGATGCATTGCTTCCCCATGTACAGGGACAAGTATTTGTGGCTTTATCCAATCATACATCTGTAAAAGTTCTGAACGACGGGGATGACCTGAAACATGAACAAGTGCATCTTCATTCGTAATAATTTTAATACCCAAATCAATGAAACGATTTTGTACCTCAATAATCGCTTTTTCGTTTCCTGGAATACTTCGTGATGAATAAATAACGGTATCACCAGTGGAAAGTGCAATATTTTTCATTCCATCACGTGACAGTTTAGCCAAAGCAGCACATGGCTCACCTTGGCTCCCTGTGACAATTAAAACAAGATCTTTTCGCGAGATGTAGCCATAATCATCTTCCGTTACAAATGGTGCTAAACCATTCATATAACCAAGCTCTTGTGCAACCATAATACTTCGCTTAAGGGAACGCCCAATGACAAGCACCTTACGTCCAGCAGCTTCAGCTGCAAGAGCAATAGAACGTATCCGACCAATATTAGAAGAAAAAGTTGCTATCGCAACGCGCCCTTCAGCTTTAGAAATAATCTCTGAAAGACTGGCTTGAACTTGCTGTTCTGAAGGAGAGATACCATCCCGACATGCATTTGTGGAATCACAAAGTAATGCTAAAACACCTTTTTTGCCTAAAGCACGAAATCTTTTTTCATCGGTTACAGCCCCGAGTGAAGGGGTATGATCAATTTTCCAATCACCAGTATGAATCACAGTCCCCAAAGAGGTTGTAATTGCTAAAGATACAGATTCTGGTATTGAATGGTTAACGGCTATAGCCTCTACAGCAAAGGAACCTACCTGAAAACAATCACCAGCTTGAAAAATATTGAGTAAAATTTTTTGAGATTCAAAATCTAATTGTTTTTTAGTTTCCAATAATCCTGCCGTAAAAGGCGTACAGTAAATCGGCACTTGTAACTTTGGACATAAATCAAGAACGGCCCCATAATGATCTTCATGTGCATGTGTTAAAACAAGACCCCGTATATTGTGTTTTTCACTTTCTAGAAAACGAATATCAGGCAAAACAAGATCGACACCTGGTAATTCAGAACCAGCAAAACTAATCCCCATATCAACCAGCAGCCATTCACGAAGATATTGGGGACCAAATCCGTAAGCAGCTAAATTCATCCCTATTTCACCTACACCTCCCAGAGGTAAAAAAACAAATTCACATCTATTGGCTGCAACCATAAACATCTCCCAAATCATTAAGGTATCTGATGATAAAATAATTTTTCAATAACGGCCTGCATTAACAGAATCAGCCAAACCAAAATGAACATCCCCAGCTGTTATAATGGCTGTCTGACCGTCTTTTCGCTTTATGATGCAGTTAAAATCACTATCAAGACCATCAAAAATACCCTCAATGACTTTTTCATCATTCACCACTTTGACATGTTTCCCAAGATGAGCGGAATATAAAAGCCATTTTTTTCGGATTATTTCACATCCTTTTGGTTGTTTCCAAAGAAGGTAATTTTTAGAAAAACACTCCGTCAAAACCGTAAATAATTGTTCTGCATCAATACGCAACCCGATATTCTTTAAGCTTGAAGTGGAATAGGGCGCATCTTCATAATTATATTTCACATTTATTCCAATACCAATAACCAAAGCATATTGTTGTGATGACAATTTTAAAATCTCAAGCAAAACTCCAGAGCTTTTTTCTCCTCTGAGCAAAATATCGTTTGGCCATTTTAAGCTCACAATATTGTTTGTCTGCTTTTCCTCTTTTATCAATTGTTTTATTACCTCTGCCACACTTACTCCAGCAACAAAACCAAGTTGAGCCGCAGTTTGATGAACAATATCATCAACTAATAAAAGACTAGAATAAAGGTTCCCTTTTGGACTAGACCAAGTCCTCCCTCTTCTTGCTCTTCCCTGTGATTGTTCTTGTGCAACAATCCAAAGATTACCTTGATGACCAGTTTGCGCTTTTCGTTGCGCAATGAGATTTGTTGAATCAACACTATCGTACGCTTCAACAGTGTATCCCTGTTTTTGTGCAAAATCTGATAAAGTATAAACCATATTCATTAAAACAATGCTGTTGCTGCTTTTTCTGCTAGCTCAGCGAACCAAACTCCAAAAAGCGCGTAAAATAAAATAAAGAATACAGAAAGACCAAGACAAAATTGAAGCTCTTTCGATAAAGCAACAAAATGCGCTTGTGCATCATCAAACCACATAATTTTAATGACTCGCAAATAGTAAAAAGCCCCAACGACAGACGCTATCATCCCAACGACAGCAAGTGGCGTAAGTCCAGCGTGGACAGCAGCAGAAAAGGTATACCACTTTCCAAAAAAACCAGCCATAGGTGGTATACTGGCTAAAGAGAAAAGCTGTATTGTCATCACAACAGCCATAAACGGATTCGTCTTTGCTAACCCTGAAAGATCATAAATATTTTCAACATTTCCATTCTGAGAGCGCATTCCAAGAATAAAGGCAAATGAACCAAGCGTCATTCCAAGATAAATAGTCATATAAAGGATAACGCTTTTTATCCCAAGCATATCTCCAGCAGATAAACCAACAAGTGCATAACCCATATGACTGATCGACGAATAAGCCATTAAGCGCTTAATATTATTCTGACCGATTGCAGCAAAAGCACCCAGTATCATTGATGCAATCGCCATGAACACCAAAATTTGTTGCCATGCAGGCATCACGTTATCAACACGCCCTAGGGGAATAAAGGTCACCACAATAATACGGATGATTAAAGCCATTGCAGCAACTTTAGGGGCACCAGCAAAAAATGCTGTAATCGGTGTGGGCGCTCCTTCATAAACATCAGGTGTCCACATATGAAACGGAACAGCAGAAATTTTGAAAGCCAAACCAGCTAAAATAAAGACAATTCCAAAAATGACCCCCAATTGTACATTTTTGCCCTTTAAAGCAAGAGCAATTTCGTGAAAACCAATTTGACCGGTAAAACCATAAAGCAAAGAAATACCATAAAGAAGCAACCCTGAAGATAATGCTCCTAAAACAAAGTATTTTATACCGGCTTCAGAAGATTTTACATTATTACGATTAATCGCTGCTAAAACATATAAAGCTAAAGATTGCAGCTCTAACCCCATATAAAGCGACAGCATATTACCCGCTGAAATCATAAACATCATTCCAAGGGTTGCTAAAAGAACAAGTACTGGAAACTCAAATATATTAAACTTTTGTGCATTGGCAAAACCAACAGACATGATAAGAGAAAAGAGTGCACCAATAAGCATTAAAATTTTCATATAACGACTAAAGGAATCGATAACGAGCGCATTGGTTTGAAATGAACCATTTTTCGGAAAAATTATAAGAATAATAATGGTTGCCACAAGAATTGCTATGGCTAAACCTGTCACTGTTAAAGAAGCACGTGTATTGGAATAAACACCAATCATAAGCAGCACGACAGCTCCTAATGCAATTAAAAGCTCTGGAAGAATTAAGACTAATTGCGCTATTATTTCAGTTTGCATGTGCATTCTTCCCTTATCTAGTGCAGTTTATTGATGAGGGTTTCTACGGAAAACGCCGTTGCCTTAAGAATAGGCGTTGGATAGATACCAAAGAATATTGTAAGAATAACCATTGGATAAAGGAGGAATTTTTCTCTTAAAGAAAGATCTATTAATACTTTTAAATTCTCTTTATCCAAGGAACCAAAAACCACACGCCGATAAAGATAAAGGGCATAGGCTGCCGATAAGATAACACCTGTTGTTGCTAAAACAACAACCAATTTATTTACTTGAAAAACACCTATTAAGGTTAAAAATTCACCCAAAAATCCTGAGCTTCCAGGCAAACCAACATTTGCCATGGTGAAAATTAAGAAAACAACAGCATATTTAGGCATATTATTCACTAAACCACCAAACGCTGAAATTTCACGTGTATGCAAGCGATCATAGATAACCCCAACACAAAGAAACAATGCTGCTGAAACAATTCCATGGGATAGCATCTGATAAATAGCCCCTTGTATCCCCTGTTCATTCACAGAAAAAATACCCATCGTTACATATCCCATATGCGCTATTGAGGAATATGCAATAAGTTTTTTGATGTCACTTTGAACAAGTGCAACCAGTGATGTATAAATAATAGCGATAAGCGATAATGTGAAAACAAAAGGCGCAAAATCTGCTGAAGCGATAGGAAACATAGGTAAAGAAAAACGAAGAAAACCATACCCACCTAATTTAAGTAAGACACCAGCTAAAATAACAGAACCCGCTGTCGGTGCTTCTACGTGAGCATCAGGGAGCCATGTATGAACTGGCCACATTGGCATTTTAACTGCGAAAGAAGCAAAAAATGCAAGCCATAGCCATATTTGCATATGAGCAGGAAACTGATAATTGAGTAAAGTTGGTATATCAAGTGTCCCAGCCTCCCAATACATAACCATAAGAGCAACCAGCATAAGCACTGAACCAAGTAAAGTATATAAGAAAAACTTTATACTTGCATAAACACGACGTGCTCCTCCCCATACACCTATAATGATAAACATTGGAATGAGGCTGCCTTCAAAAAAAACATAGAATAGCATTGCATCAAGAGCACAAAAAACACCAATAATCGCAACTTCTAGAAGAAGAAACGCAATCATATAGGCTTTTAATCTCTCTTTAACATTCTCCCAACTTGCTAAAATACAGAAAGGCAAAAGAAAAGCCGAGAGAACAACAAAAAGAATAGAAATACCATCGACCCCCATATGATAGCTAATACCACCCCCTAACCAACTGGATTTTTCAACCATTTGAAAATTTTGGTTGCTAGAATCAAATCCTATCCAAATAATTAAAGAAATAATAAAAACAAATAGAGTCGTAAAAAATGCGACATTACGTATATTATGGCGTGCTACTTCACTATCATCTTTGATAAACAAAATCAGAAGAACACCAACAAGCGGCAAAAATGTAACCGTAGAAAGAATAGGCCAATCGGTCATTAGTTTACGCCCCCGATCATCATCCATGTAATGAGCAATGCAACGCCGATAAGCATTGCAAATGCATAGTGGTAAAGATAGCCTGTTTGCATTCGAACAACTCTATTTGTAATATCAACAACACGCGCTGCAATACCATTGGGACCTAGACCATCAATAATCTTACCGTCTCCCACTTTCCAAAGAAAAGAACCAATTCTAAAGGTAGGACGAACAAATAAAAAGTTATATAATTGATCGAAATACCACTTTTGGTAAAGAAAGTGATACACTCCTGGCATAATACGCGCCATTTTCTTGGGAAGAGAGGGAGCCACAATATAAAATAAATAAGCCAACATAAACCCAAGAATCATTGCTATAAAAGGCGACCATTTTACCCAATTAAAAACATGGTGAGCATCATGAAGAATATGATTATGGCTGCTTGTAAACAATGCTCCCTTCCAAAAAGCATTATACAAGTCACCAAAAAAGTAAGGTTGGAAAACGACACCAGAAAATATTGCTCCAATAGATAAAAGAAAGAGTGGAATCAACATAACTGGAGGCGATTCATGAACATGATGCATCACATCAACTGTTGCCCGTGGTTTACCATGGAATGTCATAAAGATAAGTCGCCATGAATAGAAACTTGTTAAAAAGGCAGCAAAAACAAGAAGATAAAAAGCATATCCTGAAGCAATATTATGAGATGCAAAAGCAGACTCTATAATCGCATCTTTTGAGAAAAAACCTGCAGTCCCGAAAAGTGTTCCTGGAATTCCAACTCCGGTCAAGGCAATGGTCCCGACCATCATCATCCAATAGGTGACCTTTATATGTTTGCGTAACCCACCCATTTTTCGCATATCTTGTTCATCAGATACAGCATGAATCACAGAACCTGCACCAAGAAACAATAAGGCTTTAAAAAAAGCATGCGTAAAAAGATGAAAGACAGCAGCGCCATAAGCTCCAACACCTAATGCCACAAACATATAACCAAGTTGAGAGCATGTAGAATAAGCAATAACACGCTTAATATCATTCTGCACCAACCCCACAGTTGCTGCAAAAAACGCTGTTGTTGCACCAACAATAATAATCACGGTCAAAGCAGTTGAAGAAAGTTCAAAAATTGGCGACATACGCGCAATCATAAAAACACCAGCCGTTACCATTGTAGCGGCATGAATAAGCGCTGATACAGGGGTTGGCCCTTCCATTGCATCAGGCAGCCAAGTATGTAAAAGAAATTGTGCGGATTTTCCCATCGCACCAATAAATAATAAAAGACATGTAATGGTAATTGCCGTCTGCCCATCAAATTGCCAATCTAAAAATGTCATATTTTGTATAAAGCTCTTGTCGGCAGCTTTTGCAAAAATAGAGGCAAAATCAACCGATTGGAACAAAACAAAAATACTAAAGATTCCTAAGAGAAAACCAAAGTCTCCAACACGGTTAACTACAAAAGCTTTCATTGCGGCCTTATTAGCAGAATCGCGCTGAAACCAAAAACCAATGAGTAAATAAGAAGCAAGTCCGACACCTTCCCATCCAAAAAACATCTGAATCAAATTATTGGATGTGACCAACATAAGCATCATAAATGTAAACAAAGAAAGATAAGAAAAAAAACGAGACCTTGAAGGGTCATGGTGCATATAACCAATTGAATAAATATGCACTAATGCCGAAACACTATTCACAACAATAAGCATGACAGCTGTTAATGCATCAACATGTAAAGCCCAATTAAAGCTTAAGTCACCAACAGTCATCCAATGTAATACCAATACATCAATCGCTGGAATATGACCAAGTGCAGTACTGAAAAATGCTATCCACGATAATATGGCAACAACAACCATAAAGCTACATGTTATCAATTCACTCGCACGATCTCCTATCGTTTTTCCACCTAGTGCAGCAATTAAAAAACCCAAAAGCGGAAGAAAGACAATCGTATAATACATCACTGGTTAGCCTTTCATTACATTAACATCTTCAACCGCAATGGAACCACGATTACGGAAAAAAACGACCAGAATTGCTAAACCAATGGCAGCTTCAGCAGCTGCTACGGTTAAGACAAATAAAGCGAATACCTGACCAACGAGATCATGAAGAAATGCTGAAAATGCAACAAAATTGAGATTAACTGAAAGCAATATAAGCTCAATGGACATCAAGATAATAATCACATTTTTTCTGTTGAGAAAAATTCCAGCAATACCAATTGTAAACATCAAAGCAGAAACAGTGAGATAATGTGTAATATCAATATACATCTGCATAGCCCCCCTTACATACCTTTGCCTGATTCAACTTGTTTGATTTCAATGGCACTTTCTACCGTTCTAGAAACTTGCTCCGCAATAGATTGCCGCTTTACTCCTAATTTATGACGAAGTGTTAAAACAATAGCTCCAATCATTGCAACCAATAAAATCATTCCAGCAATTTGAAAATAGAAAACATAATCCGTATAGAGAATATCACCTAATGCTTGTGTATTTGTTCGCTGCGCTAAATCTGGCATTGGTTGCGTAACATGCGTTCTCAAGACTGGAGAAAAATAGCTACTCATAAAAACAACAATCAATTCTACAGCGATAATAACACCAATAAGAGCTCCAATAGGAGCATACCGAAGAGTTCCACTCTTTAACTCAGCAAAATCAACGTCAAGCATCATAACGACAAATAAAAATAAAACAGCGACAGCTCCAACATACACAACAAGCAGAATAAGCCCTAAAAACTCTGCTCCTGCAAGTAAAAACAAAGCTGCTGCATTAAAAAATGCGAGGATTAAAAACAAAACAGAATGCACTGGATTGCGTGCTGTAATAACAATAACTGCACTTGTTAGCATAATAAAAGCAAACAAATAGAAAAATGCCGCCGCTAGATCTGTTAGCATAGGCTTCTCCTTAATTATTCAAACAATTGGTATAAACTTCATACCAGATTACAATTTATCGGAAAAATATCCGACACCTCATTTAACGATACACTTAACGATAAGGCGCATCCATCAATATATTTCGAGCAATTTCTCGCTCCCAGCGATCTCCATTCAATAAAAGTTTTTCTTTATCATAATAAAGTTCTTCACGTGTTTCCGTCGCAAACTCAAAATTTGGACCTTCGACAATAGCCTCAACCGGACAGGCTTCTTGACAAAAACCACAGTAGATACATTTAACCATGTCTATATCATAACGGACAGTTCTACGTGTACCATCATTGCGCCGTGGCCCAGCTTCAATTGTAATCGCTTGAGCAGGACAAATCGCTTCACATAATTTACAAGCAATACACCGTTCTTCACCATTTGGATAGCGACGCAATGCATGCTCACCACGAAAACGCTGAGATACAAAACCTTTTTCATAAGGATAATTAATCGTGGGTTTTGGTGAAAAAAATTGACGCATAGCTAAGAAAAAAGCACTCACAAATTCCAATAGAAGAAGTGACTTTGCCGCCTGAATAAAACCTGACATCGTAAAATCTCCTCTTAAACGAAATCCGTAAACTTTAAAAAAGCAGCAGTTATCACAACCATTGCTAGTGAGAGAGGAAGAAAAACCTTCCAACCAAGCCGCATGAGCTGATCATAGCGATAACGTGGAACAAATGCTTTAACCATAGCAAACCAAAAAAATACAAAACAGACTTTTAAAACAAACCAAATGATACCAGGAACCCAATTAAGCCACCAAACATCTAAGGGAGGCAGCCAACCGCCTAAAAATAGAATGGTTGTTAATGCGCACATTAAAACAATCGCAACATATTCACCTAGAAAGAAGAGCATGTAAGGCGTTGAAGAATATTCTACCATATGACCAGCAACAAGTTCGGATTCTGCTTCCACCAAATCGAATGGAGGACGGTTTGTCTCTGCAAGCGCAGAAATAAAAAATATAATAAACATTGGAAAAAGGACCAACCAATTCCAATCGAGAAAACTGTTAAAAGGAAGACCAAGAGTTGTACCAAGCCCGTGCGTTTGTTTAAAAACAATTGTTGTGAGATCTAACGAACCACTTATTAAAATGACAGTCACAAGCACAAAACCAATGGAAACTTCATAAGAAACCATTTGTGCCGCCGAACGAAGAGCTCCTAAGAAAGGATATTTTGAATTTGATGCCCATCCCCCCATAATAACACCATAAACTTCAAGAGACGAAATGGCTAAAATATAAAGCAAGCCAACATTAATCTTTGCAATCTCCCAACCCTCATTGACAGGAATAACAGCCCAAGTTGATAAAGCAAGTGTCGCTGAAACAAAAGGAGCCAAAAGAAAAACACCCTTATTTGCACCTGCAGGGATAATAGGCTCCTTAACAACAAATTTAATTAAATCTGCAAAAGACTGTAACAAACCCCATGGTCCAACAACGTTTGGTCCACGACGCAATTGTACCGCTGCCCAAATTTTTCTATCTGCATAAAGAAGATAAGCAACTAAGACCAAAAGAACGACCAAAAGAAGAAGTGTTTTTCCGATTATAATGAGTAATGGCAACAGCCAAGTCATAAAGAAATCATACATCATTATTCCTTTTCCTTTGCCCTTACTTTACTGTTTGTGTAGCACGGTTTTTTGCAAGAGATGAACATTCAGCCATAACAGCAGAAGCACGTGCTATCGGATTTGTTAAATAAAAATCTTTAACCATAGAAGTAAATGCTTGACTCTCGAGAGAAACCATTTTTGAACCAAGCGCCTTAAGACCACTTATATCAGAAGGCACTATATCATCAACAGCACAAAGGTGTGGATAATCATTAAACAAGCATTGCCTTAATTGAAAAAGAGAATCAAAAGGGAGCTTTTGTCCTAAAATATCCGATAAAGCACGCAAAATAGCCCAATCTTCTTTTGCTTCACCTGGAGCAAAACCAGCCCGATTTGTCATTTGAACACGTCCTTCTGTATTCACATAAAGCCCTGATTTTTCAGTGTAAGCAGATGCAGGCAAAATAACGTCAGCAGCATGTGCACCATTATCACCATGGCTCCCAATATAAACTGTAAAAGCTTTTGTATTGGCTAATTCTACTTCATCAGCACCAAGCAAAAATAGAACTTCACAGGTTTTAAGTATATTTGCAACCCCAAGCTTAGAAGTAAAGCCTATGTCCAACCCTCCAACAATCGAAGCTGCATTATGAAGAACCCCAAACCCATTCCATGTCTCACTAAGAGCACCTATATTATCAGCTAATTTAGCAAGACTTTTTAAAACAGATAAACCTTCACTTCCTGAAACCGCTCCCTCTCCGATAAGAATAAGGGGCCTCTTCGCTTCTTTTAAGACATTAAAAAAAACATCCTCTCCACGAATAAGTGTCGTTAATGTATCACTCCCAGATCCAAGGTAAGAATAAGGATAACGTAAATCGACTTTCTCTCCAATTAATGCAATAGGAAAATTGCCCATCCGTTGGCGCTTTAAAATACGCGCATTTAAAACAGCTGCTTCATGACGTGGATTAGATCCCACAATAAGCAGTGCATCAGCCTGTTCAATACCTACAATTGTAGGATTAAAAATATAACTCGAGCGCCCAAACTCTGGCGATAAAGCCCCCCCTCTTTGACGACAATCAAAAAGCTTTGAGCCCAAAGAACTCAATAATGCTTTAAGGGCATACATTTCTTCAACAGAAGCAAGATCCCCCGCAATGGCTCCAATTTTTTCTGGAAAAATTTTAGAGATTACCATTTTAATTTTTGCAAAAGCTTCTGTCCAACTGACAGGTTGAAGCTTTCCATCTTTGCGTACATATGGCTTATCAAGCCGCTGAGTCCGTAATCCATCCCAAATAAAACGCGTTTTATCAGAGATCCATTCCTCATTTACATCTTCATTCGTACGCGGCATAATCCGCATAACTTCACGGCCGCGGCTATCAATACGGATAGCACTACCAAGCGCATCCATCACATCAATCGATTCCGTTTTTACCAATTCCCACGGACGGGCATGAAACGCATAAGGTTTTGAAGTTAGAGCTCCCACTGGACAAAGATCAATAACATTTCCCTGTAATTCAGATGTCATAGCTTTTTCAAGATACGTCGTAATTTCAGCATCTTCACCACGACCGATCAAACCAAGCTCAGAAATACCTGCAACTTCCGTTGTAAAACGAACACACCGTGTACAATGAATACACCGTGTCATAACAGTTTTGACAAGAGGTCCAATATATTTATCTTCTACAGCACGTTTATTTTCTGTATAACGAGAACAATCTCGTCCATAAAGCATTGCTTGATCTTGAAGATCACACTCTCCCCCTTGATCACACACTGGACAATCCAAAGGATGATTAATGAGAAGAAATTCCATAACACCTTCACGTGCTTTTTTTACCATCGGTGTATTGGTAAAAATCTCAGGTGCCTCACCGTTAGGCCCTAATCGTAAATCACGAACCCCCATAGCACAAGAAGCCTGAGGTTTTGGTGGACCACCCTTAACCTCAACTAAACACATACGACAATTTCCAGCAATTGACAAAGATTCATGAAAACAAAAACGTGGAATTTCTGCCCCAGCCGCCTCAGCAGCCTGAAGCAACGTGTAGTAATCAGGAACTTCAATCTCTTTGCCATCAACTTTGATATTTATCATCACCCATCCAACCTGCGGATAACCCACTTAAAATTTGCATTCGGTCGTTCTTAAAACAAAATCCTTTATTAAACCGCTTCTAAAGCAATATTTTTGCTTTGGACTACATTTCGCGTGTATTCATCAATTCTACGCTCGATTTCTGGACGAAAATTACGTATCAACCCCTGTACAGGCCATGCGGCAGCATCACCAAGCGCACAAATAGTGTGTCCTTCAACCTGTTTAGACACTTCAAACAAAAGATCAATCTCGCGTTTTTGCGCTCTTCCCTCAACCATACGCCCTAAAAGACGCATCATCCATCCCGTCCCCTCACGACACGGTGTACACTGACCACAACTCTCGTGCTTGAAAAAAGCAGCTATACGCCAAATTGCCTTGATAATATCGGTTGATTTATCCATAACAATCATTCCCCCTGTGCCAAAAGAAGACCCGACATCTCGCATCCCATCAAAATCCATGATCGCATCGATCATATCCTCACCACGAACGACTGGACAAGAAGCCCCCCCTGGAATAACTGCTAAAAGATTATTCCATCCACCACGAACACCACCCGTATGTTTTTCAATTAATTCACGGAATGAAACACCAAGAGCGTCTTCAAATGTACAAGGTGCATTAACATGCCCTGAAACCATAAATAATTTCGTTCCAACATTATTTGCTCGTCCGATTGATGAAAACCACGAAGCACCCCGCCGCAAAATCGTTGGAACAACGGCAATAGACTCTACATTATTTACTGTTGTTGGACAGCCATAAATCCCCATATTGGCAGGAAATGGTGGTTTAAGCCGAGGTTGTCCCTTTTTTCCCTCAAGACTTTCAAGAAGAGCTGTTTCTTCACCACAAATATAAGCACCCGCTCCATGATGAATAACAATATCACAAGCATGCCCATATTTCGTTTTTTTGCCAAGTAAACCCGCATCATAGCATTCATCAACGGCAGCTTGAAGCGCTTCACGTTCACGAATATATTCACCACGAATATAAATAAAAGCAACATTGGCTCCCATAGCAAAAGTAGCGATTGCACATCCTTCAATCAAAGTGTGGGGGTCATGACGTAAAATATCACGGTCTTTACAAGTTCCAGGTTCAGATTCATCGGCATTGACAACCAAATAATGAGGACGCCCATCATTCTGCTTTGGCATAAAGGACCACTTCATTCCAGTAGGAAAACCAGCACCACCACGACCGCGTAAACCCGATGCCTTCACTTCATCAATGATCCAATCACGACCTTTGTCAATCATTTCTTTCAGACCATTCCAATGCCCACGCAACATCGCAGCCTTTAATGATTTGTCTTTTAAACCATAAATATTGGTGAAGATACGATCTTTATCAGCTAGCATACCCCACCTTTTTTTCTATTACCCATAGCATTTTCTGCTTTTCCTCAAATGCAATTTTTAAATATCTTTTCAAGATTTCTTACTTTTCGTTAAATGTTGCCATCATGGGTAGAATAATAAAATATTTTCTCAAGAAAAATACTTAATTATGTTCCCCATTCTTTCCTTATCCTTTTTTGGTGAAGACTTGAGAGATCTTTTTTTCTTTCTCATCATCAATAAGAGAAGTTAAACCACTAATCGGTTCCGACGATTTACGACTATTTTGCGGACCAACCTCTATCTCAGAACCCTTACCTGCTTCAAATGCATCAATAATTTCTTCAAGGCGTTCAGCTGTAAGATCTTCATAAGTATCTTTAAAAATCATAACCATCGGAGCATTCACACAAGCACCAAGACACTCCACCTCTTCCCATGATAAGGTTCCATCCTGATTGGTCGCAAAAGGTTCATGATGAATTTTTTTCTGACAAACTTTAATCAATTCATCAGAACCACGTAACATACAAGGCGTTGTACCACAAACTTGAATATGCGCTTTTGTTCCAACAGGCTTAAGCTGAAACTGAGTATAAAAAGTAGCAACTTCTAAGACACGGATATAAGCCATGGAAAGAATCTGAGCAATATGCTCAATCGCAGCACGTGTCACCCAACCATCTTGCTCTTGAGCACGCATTAATAATGGAATTACAGCAGACTGCTGACGCCCTGCAGGATATTTTTTTATGGTATTTTTTACCCATATCTGATTTTCTTTTGTAAAAGAAAACTCAGCGGGCTGATAAACATCATCTGCAAGACGGCGTACGGACATTAGCGATCAACCTCCCCAAAAACAATATCAATCGAACCCAAAATAGCTGTAGCATCTGCTAACATATGACCTCTGGTTAAAAAATCCATAGCTTGGAGATGAGCAAACCCAGGAGCACGCAACTTGACACGATAAGGCTTATTGGTTCCATCAGAAACAAGATAAACACCAAACTCACCCTTCGGAGCTTCCACAGCAACATATACTTCTCCAGGAGGTGTATGAAAACCTTCCGTATAGAGTTTAAAGTGATGAATCAGTGCTTCCATCGAGCTTTTCATTTCACTCCGCGTCGGTGGTACAATTTTGCGATCCAAGCTCGAAACTGGTCCATTTTTTTCAGTACTCAGTAAACGTTCCACACATTGGCGCATAATTTTCGCTGATTGACGCATTTCTTCCATACGAATAAGATAGCGATCATAACAATCGCTATTTTTACCTATAGGAATATCGAATTCCATTTCATCGTAACATTCATAAGGCTGACTTTTACGCAAATCCCATGGAACACCAGCTCCACGAATCATAACCCCAGAAAAACCGCGTGCCCAAGCTTCATCAATACTTACAACGCCAATATCCACATTACGCTGCTTAAAAATCCGATTTGGGGTCACAAGCGCGTCAAGTTTTCCGAGAGAAACAAGAAATGGATCAATAAAATCACCAATATCCTCAACTAAAGATTCTGGTAAATCTTGATGCACGCCACCAGGACGAAAATAATTTGCATGAAGACGAGCACCACAGGCACGCTCATAAAAAATCATCAATCTTTCACGTTGCTCAAATCCCCAAAGCGGTGGTGTTAAAGCACCAACATCCATTGCCTGTGTCGTTACATTAAGCAAATGATTAAGAATACGCCCAATTTCAGAAAACAAAACACGTATTAATTGCCCTCTTTTAGGAACTTTTATATCTAATAACTTTTCAATAGCAAGAACAAAAGCATGTTCCTGATTCATAGGAGCAACATAATCCAAACGATCTAGATAAGGACCAGCTTGGAGATAAGTCTTTGTTTCCATTAATTTTTCAGTACCGCGATGCAACAACCCAATATGTGGATCTACACGCTCAACAACTTCACCGTCCAGCTCCAGAACCATGCGCAAAACCCCATGCGCGGCAGGATGCTGCGGACCAAAATTGATATTAAAGTTTCGAACATTGACCTCAGCCACAATCAACCCCTTGCTTTTTAAAAAACTTCATATCAAATATCAAAAAAATCTATCACGCTAAAAAATATTTAATTATTTAAGAAATACAGTACCCTAATATAATGCCTTATCAAAACCAATATTATTTTTTTTCATCTGCTTTCCCATCACATGGCAAAGTATACTGTCCTCCTTCCCAAGGAGAAAGAAAATCAAAATTACGCATCTCTTGGCGCAAAACAACAGGCTCATAAATCACCCTCTTTGCTTCATTATCATAACGGCATTCAACAAATCCTGTCACAGGAAAGTCTTTGCGTAAAGGATATCCTTCAAACCCATAATCTGTTAAAATCCGTCTCAAATCCGGATGTCCTGAAAATAAAATCCCATACATATCATACGTTTCACGTTCATACCACTCTGCGCCAAGATAAACTGTACAAGCTGAAGCAACAGGAGTATTTTCATCAGTACGAACCTTTACACGTAAGCGTAAATTCTCACGAGGAGATAACAATTGGTAAGAAACATCAAAGCGCTTATCGCGAGAAGGATAATCCACACCACTAATGTCTGTAAGATTAATAAATTGACAACGAGAATCATCACGAACAAACATTAAGACATCGATAATTGCATCAAGACGTGCCACAATGGTCAATTCACCAAAAGCAAGAACAGTCTCTTCAAGCTTATTTTTTAATTTGTTTTCCAAATAAGCAGCAAGCTCAACCAATGTTTCATCCACCATGACAAGAAAACTCTCTATCGCTCTATGGATCCGGTACGACGGATTTTTTTCTGTAGCAACAATATGCCGTATAATAATGCCTCTGCTGTAGGTGGACACCCTGGGACATATATATCGACAGGCACGATACGATCACATCCCCGCACTACTGAATAGGAATAATGATAATATCCCCCACCGTTTGCACATGATCCCATAGAAATCACATAACGTGGCTCTGGCATCTGATCGTACACTTTTCTTAAAGCAGGAGCCATCTTATTTGTTAGAGTACCTGCCACCACCATCACATCTGACTGGCGGGGTGAAGCTCGTGGTGCATATCCAAAACGCTCATTATCATAATGAGGCATTGAGCATTGCATCATTTCGATAGCACAACAAGCCAAACCAAAACTCATCCACATTAAAGAACCGGTACGTGCCCAAGTAATCAAAGCATCTGCCGAGGTAACTAAAAAACCCTTATCTGATAATTCAGCATTGATATCACGAAAAAACTTATTGTCAGATCCTATCAGCCCACCAGTATTTGGATCAATGATTCCTTTTGGTTTTGGAGCCTCAATCGTTGAATTATTAGATCTTAATTCCATTCAAGGGCTCCTTTTTTCCATTCATATATAAATCCAATAGTCAAAATCGCTAAAAACACAATCATCGACCAAAAGCCAAACATACCTATTGATTCGAATGAAACAGCCCAAGGAAAAAGAAATGCAACTTCAAGATCAAAAATAATAAATAAAATTGATACCAAATAGAAACGAATATCAAACTTCATGCGTGCATCACTAAATGAATTAAACCCACATTCATAAGCCGATAATTTTTCAGGATCGGGGGAACGATATGCTACAATGTAAGGTGTAATCAACAAAACTCCAGCAATAACCGCTGACACAATAATGAAAATCAAGACTGGCAAATAAGAGCTCAATAAATAAGCCATAACCCTCTTCCATCGTAACGAAATGCCTGAGTTTAACACAATGATTCAATATTGCGAGACCAAACAGACAAATTTAACAATCGCTCTATTAACTCTATTCATACTGCTTCTAAGGCATACAGAGCGATACTTTTCTTATCGGCATAGGTAACGCAGAGCAAAGAAAGACGCAAGCCCTATTCTTATAAACCATATAAAAAGAAAGAAAAAACATATTTATTCCCCGATCAAACACTCCACCACATTACTCATAGCATATGGATATTTTAAAAAGGAAATTTCATAAGGAATCACGAAATGGCGCGAGTGACGGGGCTCGAACCCGCGACCTCCGGCGTGACAGGCCAGCACTCTAACCAACTGAGCTACACCCGCGCATTTTTTTCGAACCAATTTAATTTGGTACAAGCGGTCGTGTAAGGGGTTCATGCGTTCATGTCAAGAAGGATTATGCATTTTTAAAAAAAATTATCAAATCCCATCTTTATTCTTGCGTTTAGAAAAATTCTTCCTTAAATAGTCTTCATTCAATTGCTGATCATTGCATTGGGCGATTAGCTCAGCTGGTAGAGCGCCTCGTTTACACCGAGGATGTCGGGAGTTCGAGTCTCTCATCGCCCACCATATAGCTTTATATTCCTATTAAGTTTTTGGAATTCATATCTTTTTTACTGCGAGGGATGCCTTAATAAAGTTAAGGGAATAGGATTTTTCAACCTATCTCTATAGGACGCCTCTTTTTTTGCAAACTTTCTCAAGAACGTCTTTTAATTCTGCTAAGTTTTGTTGTGAAAAATTCTCTAAATTTCTAACAAACTCACCAACAGCTTCATGCCTCAACGGATCAGAAGTCTTGATTGTAAAACTTTTGCGACAAACATAAGCTTCTTTTCTTAAGAGTAAAGCCTTCTCTTGATCTAAATCATAGAGTTCAATTATCTTTTCCTACAGTCCTACAGGAACAGATTTTTTGCCAATTTCTACAGAAGATAAAAATGATACAGATATGTCTAATTTCTTAGCCATATCTATAGAGGCGTTCTGAGCGAACAATACGAAGTTTGCGTAAAGTTTTACCAAAGGGGGTAACATTTGAAAAATCCTTTAGAAAGAATAAGTATTTTATTCTGATTCTAATAAAGTTTTTCAAATTTTGGTTAGTCTTTATTTTTAGTGTGTGGAGATCTTGTCCAATACCTCTATACAAAAACCGTTATCAAGCATATACAATATCTCTTATGGTGAGAAATTATTAACTTTTCATCAGGAATAGTGTGTTTAATATCATTATAAAATTTAAATATTACAACGAGATATATAAATAAAATATATTGGTGTACTTATGCTTGTCAATCTTAATGCTATAATCCGCGATCTTTCTTCAGAAACGAATATCGTTACAGTTCTTAAGGAATCTATCGTTAACTCTATACAAGCTCATGCAACAAAAATTGATATTTTATTCCAACTTTATGGCAATGCAGATTTGTGGGAGAATCAACCAATTTTTTCTATAAGTGTTTTTGATAATGGAGATGGATTTACAAAAGAGAATATCAAATCTTTCTCTTCTTATAAAAGTGATTATAAAATTCAAGAAGGATGTAAAGGGGTTGGACGTATTACTTACTTGAAAATATTCGAAGAAGTTAAAATCATTAGTTTTAGCAAAGATGAACATCATGCTCAAATTTCACTGAATTTCACCCCACAGTTTACACAAGATTCTTTTAAAAAAGAAAATGGCGAAAAAGATAAATGGTGGAATACACATTTATCTTTTGAAGGGCCTTATAAACAAAATGTGTTAGATATAAACTTAGTTCATAATGAAATTTACTATCATCTTCTTCCTTTACTTTTTTTAAAGAAAGATGAAAATATCCAAATTAACTTTTATGTACATAATGTAGAAAATTTAGAAGATGTAAATAACTTAAGGGATGTAAAAAATTTAGAAGATGTAGAAAGCTTAGAGAAAAGAACAATCAATACGCAAGATTTACCTTACTTAGAATATAAAACTCTCAAAATCGGTCTTTCAAATATTCCCTTCAGCCTTTCTTATTATTTTGAAGATAACACAAATTCTAAGACTAAAGTAGAGGCTTACTATTGTGCTAATAATCGTACTGTTATGCCTTTTTTGACAAGGGGGTGACCCGAATTGCTGGTGTGACCATAACCAATCGTCCAGATACATGCCGTGTCTCTATATGCCTCTAAACGCAAACCTTCCCATTGTTTGATAAGCTCTAATCCTTCTTTCGATATCTTTCTCATCTGACGCTCCATAAAAAAAGCCCCACAAAAGTGGGGCTGGATAAAAATGTTTTCTTATGATCTCTATTGGCTATGCTCTTTGATCAGCTGCTCGACTTCTTCAACACGAAAGCCAAGTTGAAAGAGCGGTGCATATTCGCTTTCCTGTAATTCATACTGACAACGCTTTTCTACAAAATCACCATTTAAATCAAACGGCATGGTTGTTGTTAGACAAACCTTATGCGTGTCATCTTCAATCCCCTCTTCTCCCTCTCCAAGCTCTTTAACAAAGACCCAATAAAAACGTGTTGCTAAAAGATTCCCTAGCCTCCTTACGGTTTCAGCCTTATCAAAGGAAAGCATGTTCAGATAATCTTGCTTGCTATTTAAATGCTCTGGATAATCTATCATCTACCCCTCCTAAACAAAATGCCGTGGATAACTACAGCCACGGGCGCCAGCCGATTCATAAATGGCATTCCGTGTAATGACTGCACGCAGATGTGGATTGATATTCGTAGTATCAGACCAGTCTCCAGCAGCTCACAATGCATACATATCTTTTTTAAACTGTACATTTGGTGAGGTTCCAGTTACCGTTTGCATGAAACAAACATCTCTCACAAATTGCCAAACATAACCGCAACCATCTTCACAACCGATATGCGAAATCATCCGTATATTTGCCGTATTCTTATGACCTCCAGAATGTTTTGGTGAAGGTGCTTTTTTGCCTTGAATCCCACCACCTTCATTGCTTCCATACATCGCAGAGGTAAATTCTGTATTATTGAGCAAAGCCTTCTTAAAAGGAGTATCAATCAGACTGTGCTTTTTATTTGGAAGCTTTTAATGAAGATGATCAATTTACTTATGACCGTATAGGACGTGGAACCATTTTTATCCCTTATGTCACTTTATCTATGATTAGGGGCATTCAACCTTCACGGATTATTGCCATTATTCAAGCAATGCACCATGGAACAAATAATGACGGCTTATTGCAACGATTTCAAATGCTGGTGTGGCCCGATGAACGACAAGAGCGGTTATGGGTTGATAGACCTCCTAAACAAGAGGCATGGGAAAGCTATCAAGGAGTCTTTCGTTCTCTTTATGATAAACCTTTAGGATCACCAAAACACCCTATTACCATACGCTTTTCTGCTGAAGCTCAAGAAATGTTTCGTGTATGGTGGGAAAATTTTCAAAGAACAATCAAAGGAGGTCATTTCTCATCAAGTTTACAAGCACATCTTTTAAAAATGAATAAAACCATACCAACCCTTGCTTTGATTTTTGAATTGAGTGAGGGGGGGCGTTTTGAAATAGGCCTGCCTTCACTCACTATGACATTGTGTTGATCACCCTATTTGTTAAGTCATGCAAAACTCATTGTAGAGCCTTGTGATCATTTACCAGATGGTTTTACCTGCACGAGATGTTTATAAGCGTGATTGGAAGCTTTTAAAGGATAAAGGAATTATTCAACAAACTTTAGAGCTTTTATGCTGTTACAACTATCTTCGTGAAATTTATGAAGACAAAACCCAAAAGGCGGTCGGCCTACAAAACGCTATGAATAGCTCACCTTGGTGAAAAATCATAGGACCACACAATAGAGAAATCTCTTTTGACAGTTTTTCAAGCCAATCGCTCAACGCTCTTTTTAGTGACATTCTCTTCATTGCTCTTTTTTCAAAGAAAATGATCAGAGTTCTTCTTACAAAGAGTTTTGTTGCTTTTGGAGAGTTATTCCAATGTTTATGTTATTTTTTTAATAATAAAAAATAAAAAACATTATATTTTAATATTTTTGTTTAGGATCTTGAGCTACTCTATGGAAATTTCTATTTTTGTAAAAAATCCAAACGTGCAACAGCATGGTAAAATATATTTTTATGACGTTGGTGATGATCTCAAGAAAAAAGAAAAAAACCTTACGATAATATGAGTCATTTGGAAGTATTGATGGTATTAAGTGAATATCAGCTACAATATCATTGGGATTTATATTACTCGTAATTGGCATTTTGGATGCATGGCTCATTTGTTCTGCGAATTATTGGACTTGAATGTTTAATCTATAAAGCCCAGTATTGATGATATTAGAATAAAAGCCATCTTGATTTGTAAGTTTAATCGAATGCAAATTGAGAACATTCGATATAATAACAAGCGTATGCTTCTTAGCTAGCCCCTTTTAAGTAAGATAATAAGTCCACCTGCCATACTGTTTTGATTGGGGTTGAGCTCAGCTTTATAATAAACATCAAGCTTAAAAATACCGTTCGCTTATTTTGAGTTACATCAAACTGAAATACCTATAATTCTTTCTCATCAAAAATCTTGAATAAAAAAGGCAAGTTGCTGCTTAAATTACTGCTAATATCAAAAAAATCAAAGCCAATTTTGCCACCATCTTTGACACTTTTAGTATATAAGATCCCGATACATGAGACAAGCACCATATCGTTCTTCCATCGGTATGTCCTATATCTATTCACGAAACATAGCTGCTTCAGAGTGGGAAATACTATATATTTGTAGCAATTTCTTTTAATTGATTCATATCAAAATACAAATCCGATACCTTTTGGCAAAATTTATCAAGATAAATAAACAATTCATCAGAGAGAGATATCTTTTTTTCTCGAATTCTCATTAAATCCTCAGTTTTATTATTTAACGGATGCGCTTCAAAATTACTTGCACGATTTCCTGCTAATTTGGTAGGCATATAATGATTTATGATGTTACAAAAACTACAATCTAAAGGGCCTGAAACATTACTTCCAACCATACCAACGTAGTTATTTTTATTCTCAAAACACTTATATAATTCTTTAATATTACTTGCAAATGGCTTATAGACAAAAGCATTATAGCCATATTCGTGAATTTTTTCATAACCACATTTCACGAATGTCTCATCAGCGATATTTAAGAAACCCAAATCTGGAATTTTTGAAGGAAATTTCACAGGCTGTTCTATTCCAAACAAATTATTCTTATCTATCCTATCAATAAAATAATTCCACTGCTCAAAATTAATACTTGCATTGAAATCAATAATAAATTTTACATTTTTGTTTTCATTAACAATTGCAATTGTATCATCCAAATACTGATTCGATGATTTCAATTTTATCAAATCGTAATTACGTATCTCATCATCAATAATTGCACCTATTCCTATCGTTTTAATAGATTTCATTAATCCAGAATTAATAATTTTAGCCATTTCAACTTTTTTAAAAAAATCTTCCAACCCAAAGAAATAGCTTAAAGAATTTGCAAAGTGTTTACTTTTATTTATTGATCGTTCATTTACAGATTTTATAAAATCGTCCGGCATTTCTCCGTGACTAGGTGACAATGGCAACTCCATAGCAAAGGGCGAAATAACTTTATCCTGAGCAGTAAATAAAATTATCAGTTCTGTTTTTTCAACTAACACACCAGAAGAACTGTGAAAAGAATCCGATAGTTTATATTTATTGGTGTAAACTCTGATGCGTATATCCATATTTTATCTCACAGCCAGAAAAAAAATCCCGTATCATATTTAACTGAAATCTATTCTCATACTTTTTTCTATTTTCAAAATTAACTAAAATGAACTCGGGAGTAGCGATACGTATTAGAGCTAACACTTCTGCCAAATCGAATCTCTCCGATAAAGTAATCGTCACACTATATGGTACGCTATCTTTTTTCATACATTCTATGTTACGCACCCACGTTTGTTTATATTTTTTACTGTCTAGATTTCTTATCTCTGAAATAACATCTGTGCCTATTTGTATCCCTAAAAAGAACGGATTACTCTTTAATAGCTTCAAATATGGTTGAATATAGATGTGCCCCCCTGTTGCAATCCGAAAATATTTTTTGCAAATGAGACACATACAAGTATATTTATGAAGTAAATCATAATCGAGCTCAAAAGGCTCTCCACCAGAAAGAATAATAAAATCAGATTTTATGTCATTTATTGTATATAAAGATTCAGGCAACGCGTCATCTCTCACCATATATTCCATCGAATACGGACAATGATTGCAGCCCGCACTGCAATTTTCATTACAAATTACAATATTATCGCCCATGAAATTTTTTATTCAAGTTCATATAATCCAATACTAATTGTTTCATGAAAATATTTTGGTATAGAGAAAGATCAGAAATTTTTTTAGCCACAAACGCTTTTATCATTGGTAAAGCTTCATCCTTTGATATAGACAGCAAATGAGAAATATAGTCTATCCGTTCTTCTAAATTGAGAGATAATCTTGGACTGGTGAAAAATGTTAAGATATCCAATTCCGGACTGGCTTCTTGACATAAATCCCAATCCACTACCATAAAAGAACTATCAGAAGTAACAATGATATTATCAGGATGTAAATCTCCATGTGATAAGATTATATTCTTGCTTAATCGATCTTGAAAGATCTTATTGATTTGATCAATAATCGCCTTTTGATGTAGCAAATCCATTTGGCTCAATACAGTACCCCGGATAAACTCCCATTCGACTATTTCATCGCAAAGTGTTATCAAATTTGGTGCAGGATAGAGACTTTGTCGAAAAGAGCCATCCTTGATGTTTTCATTAATGCACGATGCTTCCGGATAAATTTGCCCATAGCAAAACTCTTGATGCTTGCGTTTCAAGAAATGTTGTTTTGACGATTGTGCATTTTCAGGCTGTAACCAAATGATTTCTTGTTTTCTGACAAAAATAATTAAAGCAGACACCCCAAAAATCACAGCCATAATCACTGCCAACCACAAATTAGCTTGCCAGAATGTTGAAAAAACATGACCGTATAAAAAACTGAATGCAAAGGATACAACAGCTGTAATAATGGCTGTAAATGATAAAACAGTCGCGATAGCTTTGGGATCAATCAGTGAATTTATAAGAAGAGACGACAGATAAGATCGATAAGCAGATTTAAAAACACATAGCAGTAAAAATCCTAATATAAGAGCCGCAATGATTTGAAATGACATGAGAAAAAAAGCAATGGTTACCATACAACCAATCATTAAGACGGGAAAAATAGGATTTTGAAACTTTGAAAAATACTTCTGAAACAATATATTGGAACTTGCTGAAAAAAAATTCCCAATGATAAAAATAATCGAAACCAAAATAGCAGGTTGAAATGGCAAAAAATCAGAAAATGCGATAGAAACAGTTCGATTATTAACCAAAATAGCAAAAGCTGAAACTGCACTTAAAAAAACAAGAGTGAAGCGATAAGGGTTTTTGACTTCTTTACGGCTGGCGCACATAACTGTGAAAATACTCGGATGAGCGTTGATATGAAAACTATCTAATCCCTTCGTCAGTTTTGAAAACATAAAAATAGCAAAAATTAATGAAAGGATTTGAAAAATTACAGGCAATGCAGGATGCACATAATAAAGTATTCCCCCTAAAAAAATAAGTACCGTTGTCACACTATAGGTAACAGCAGCCACTTCGGACTTAACGGAAAACAGTGTGCGATGCTTTGGTACTACAGAAAAGAGTAAACTATCTTCCGCACCTGAGAAACAAGCGGCCGCTAATGTGATACACAACAAATAAGTGGCGTAAGCAAAATATGCATAATTCATAAAAAGAGCTAAAAAACCGCAAAGAAAGAAAAACAGCCCAGTATAAATAACGCGCTTACTTCCATAAACATCTGATAATAAACCCAAGGGGACTTCTAAGATCAAAGGAAGCAATAAAAAATAACTACCGATTAAAACAATATCCGCTTGCGACAAATGCAATTTTTCCGACAAAAAAAGTGGTAAAACAACAACCACTAGAGCAGTAGACTTGCTAACGCTATAAATCTTAAATTGCTTAACCTTATCCACAAAATACCTTCCCACGACATCCGCTACATGCGCCAGATTCTTTCAAAGATTTTAAAACGCTTTGAGCAGACCAATCTATTGCCTCATAATTTGTAGATTCCCAAAAGCTTCTGAATAAAAGCAATTTTTTAAATCTCCATTATAGTCCAATACCAAGGATCAAAATGGAAATAAACACATTAACGGCGACGAAACGTACGCAGAATTTTCGCCTAAGTAATAATTAATACAATTTACAAAATTTTGTGACGTCCATGAGATTTTCCTTTCTTGGAACTTTTTATCTATATAAATCTGGAGGGGGGATTCTTTCCTTGATAATTCATCTCTCAAATGAAAAAGTGAAGCGTTTGGCGGAAGAGTTTTGTTTCTTAAAGCCTTAGATCGATCCTTTGTATTATTTTTTCTAGAAAAACTAAATGACGACGTATCGAGCGGACTGAATCCGATATAATCGACATCTTTGCTTATACAAAAATCGATAAAATTAATAATATTTTCTAGAATCTCTTTGGTAACTGTCGCTCTTATTCCTATACTTTGCAGAGGTTGAAGATTCTTAACTGTTTCAATGTTTTTCCACACGCGATCAAATTTATTCGCCCCCCGTATATCATAATATCCTTGGACACTAGTCGAATCCATAGAAATAACAATTTCTTTTATGTCATACTGTGAAATCCATAAATTTTTATGCAATAAGATGCCATTAGTATTTAATTCAACGGGCAGACCTAGTTCATTCAACGTTAATAAAATATCTTTAAGCTTCGGATGCATTAAAGGTTCTCCCCCAGAAAGCATCACTGAGGCAGCTCCTTTTTCTTTCAACATTCTAAATAAGGGTATTAAACTTTCTGGAGTATGCCAATTTTTTTCCTTAATCCTCCAGCAATCGCACATGATACAAGGGCTATTGCAATTCTGGATAATATGTATAATAGGTGTTACAGGTACCCATAATTTTTTAAGATCAAAAATCGAATCTGACGCACTAATCAAGTTTTCCTTCTTTAAAAGAAAGCCATTCTTTTCTAGTTCTCTTAACAAGATTGAAAAATCTGATGCTAAAATCTCTGTCTCTACATTAAGCTTTGCCGCAACAGTTTCAATTTTCTGATTCTGTAAAAAAGCTGAATCAATTAAAATTATAGCTGAATCATTAAGCACAATAGTCTAAAAATCATTTAATCTAGTTATGCTATTCTCGTCGAGATTAATACGAAACATTTCCCCTCCTAAATTGTTTCTCAATAATACAATGGATAAGGGCGCTGCACCGCCCTTATCCTGCTTTTTTATTTTTTTCTATCTCACACCAATGGTTTATAACAAGTTAAAGTTGCACTATTCACAGTGCCAATCACCTGCGGTTTTTTATATGACATAATATCCCCCTCATATTGTTATTATGTACTTTATTTATATTCAAGACAATTAGTATTTTATAAAAAGTCTAAAATTCTACAACTTTATAATTGTAAAGTCAATTTAACTGTATTACGCAATATTCAGTTTGGAAAACAAATTAGCCTATACCGGTATAAATCGAAAAACTCTTGTGCTCAGCTAATTTCCATTTTAATTATTAAGTTCATTCAAAAAGTGTTATTCCTGATTTCAATGGCTATTTCACTTCAATCGCAATAAGAAATATGCAATGCTCTGCTTTATCAAGTAATTTTAAAAAGTTTTTTTGGGGCTGAAATAAAGAATAGTTGTTGCGTAAATCAGCTTCTCAGAAGAAAAATTTTTCAATTATTTTTCTGTTTTAATTGTAATTTTGTGAACTACTACTTGCGGTGAAATTACCTTTAAAAGAGGTTCTACTCGACGCCAAAATACAAACTTTTATTTCTTATTAAAGATACAATCATATTGATTTATAATGATAATCTAGCGTTATTCATATTGAATTAGACCCTCGAATAACGCAAGATTCTCTCATTCCAAACCTGTTTATGTTGAATCAATCAAAACCACTCGCTTGCACATAACAAGCGGGATGAGTATGTGGATAAAATTTGTATAAGATTAAAAATGGCTCTTATGAACCGTCTTAATGCAAGGGCTGTCGCAACATTGGGGGCTGGCAAATATAATGATGGTGCCGGCTTGCTTCTTCATAAGCATAAAGATGGTGGTGCTCAATGGCTTTATCGTTATACCATTCACAGGGGCTGTCGTAAAATAGGCTTGTAGCGTGTTAAAGTATGTCTCTTTTAAATAAGTCCATGAATTGGCAATGTAAGTGTATTTTGTTTGAGACGCTCTGTTTTTCGTGAGGGAACTTACTCCATTAAAGAACATGATAAACAAAAGCATGAGATAATGCATAATCTTTTCATAAGATATTACCGTAGATACTTTAGAAAGATGCAAGGCCGAATCAAAAGAAAATATTTTTTTACTTGTTAAGCTTTTTATTCCTCTCAAATCGAGAGTACAAGTTGTTTTAGAGATTACACAAACAGACTGACACAATAATTTACCTTCGTCTAGCAAAAGCTATTACAGCAAGAAAAGTACACGCTTTATTAAGCAAGCAATATCATAAAACGACGAATAGACCAGCAATGGAGTGGAAAGGCCGTACTGAATTTATAATAATAGAATCCAACCACGCTTTTTGAAAAGGACAAAGCGCTTTAAGATAAAAATCCTACACTAAATCCGTAATTTCTTACCTTTTTTACTAGAAAATTATATAGATAAAAAATCAATGCATTTTTTCTTAAAACAGTTGTAGCCAATTAACCTTTGTTTTTTTGTTTAGCTTATTTATAGAAGCAACTTGATCGAATGGTATCGGCTTATCAACCATGATAGGACCAATTTCTGGCAATTTAACTGCAACAGTTTTATTACGTTGTTCTTGTTCAACAGCAGCTGCTTTAGCTAATTCTTTTTTGTTCCTTGTATTGCGCTGCTCTTTTAACAAAACAGTTTCTCTTTTTTTCGCAACATTTTCCGACGCTAATGAATATGGGGCAGCATTTCCAGGAGTATAAGAGGACATTAAATATGCACCATCATAATAGCCAACAGGTGCTTCAGCAATATACTCTACTTTAACATCTGCAACTCCCCTATCTACATACCCCAGTATTGTCGCAGCTTGCCTTGATAAATCAATGATTCTGTCTTTCATAAAAGGTCCGCGATCATTCACTCTAACAACGATTGAAGATCCATTTTTCAAATTAGTGACACGAGCATAGCTAGGTAAAGGCATTGTAGGATGAGCAGCAGTCAAAAGATTCATGTCATAAATTTCACCGTTGGCAGTTAAACGTCCATGAAAATCTGAACCATACCATGATGCTTCGCCAACACGTTTATAAGTTGGATCACTTTGAGGATAATACCACTTTCCTTTTATTTGATAAGGTTTACCAACAATCGCTCGTCCACGCTTTTTTTCTTCCGATTGATTCTTCTTATTGGAGACTTGTTGAGGTAGTACAGAAGTGTTTACGTTAATTGGTTTATTATGATAGGAATCTTTTATTGAAAAATTCATAGTTTGGCTTGCGCAACAAGATACCAGTGACTGAGAAATGACGATCATAGAAAACAATTGAAGTGTTGGTTTAATCATAAAAGTAAATTTCTTTTTTCTATTTGAAGGCATCTATTCAGTCCACTTATTTCTGTTAAGTACTACTGTAAAAACCACGTCACGCTCTTTGTACGCAACGGAAGAATTTACGTTTTTAAATGATTCCCCTCGCGTATATACCACTCTTGAATTGGCCCCTTTTATCAAGAAATTAACGTATTGTTAACCTTTTTATGGTTTTCATACAAAATAAATGTACTATAGTAGATGTTAAAAAGATTAAAAGTTAAATAAATCAACATCTTATAGAAAATTCATTTCATAATATAAGTGTGAATAAGTGGTGATTTTAGCAACTGTTTTGCGAATCATGTAATGCAGTGGGTATTAAAAAACCACCTATGGGTTGAGAAAATTAGAAACCGCATGTGCTGCCAACGCAGGTACAACCCTATCCGTAAGTTTGTTGAAAATGGAGACAGCATAGCACCGCTCTATTCCAAAACAGCTGATAGAAAATGACAGACTATAGAATCGATAAAAACTTCAAAAAGAATCAAAACAAAAAAGATTCTTAAATTTTTTATAGCCTATTGATATTACTTAAATTTGGTGAGCGCGCAGGGATTCGAACCCTGGACCTACTGATTAAAAGTCAGTTGCTCTACCAGCTGAGCTACGCGCTCTCACACAAGCTATCTAGTTTGCAGAAAGTGAAGGGAACATACGGTTGACTTTCCATTTGGTCAACACCTTTTGGAAAAAATATTATTATTTTCTTCAGTTATCAATAATTTTCCGTTTTCGCCCCTTTACGTCATCATTGTATAAGTACTCTTTAATCTTCTTTTTGAAGTTTCAATAAAGGAAAAATTTCACTGCAAAATATTGCATAGATTCGAAGCGTTAAAATTATGAGCAATACCCCCTTCCCCTCACATGGGTTGTTGAGCATAATGGGTAGAGAAGAAAAAATACCTTTTATTATAATATTATTTTTATATCTTTATATTTTAGTGTTTAATTTTCAAATATGAATACAGCTTTATAAGATAATATATTGATTTATAATAATTTATTATTTTTCACTTGAGTGAGAAGTCTCAAATACTGTAAGCTTATCTCATTTCAAATCTTTTTTATATTGAAACAATAAAAAGCATTTTCTTGACCAATATAAGTGAGAGAATAAAACTATAAAAAAGAAATGAAAATACCTTTTATGCCTCCTTTCAATAATCAAAATTTATCGTAACATTAGGGTTCATGAAAATAGTATATAGCAGTTGACACGTTAGACCTGAAAATGGAACAATGAGCAACAATGGCATTTTGAGAGTATAATTTTATTTATGCATAATGAATATATAACGAAAGCCAATTTATCCTATAGAATAAAGTAGATATGAAGCAAATTTAGTCTCATTGAAAATATCCCGAATGACTATAAATTGTGCTCACTATTAGAGCTGTAGATAATTTTACTAAGAATAAAAAAGCAGAAATAATATGCAGTATGTAAAATGATTTTAAATACCCATAGAGAGTTCTAAATATATAGAATGCCTTCTATTTAACTTTTTTATATCAGAAATTACAAAACATGTAGATATATTTTTAGAAGAAAAGGATAATACTGGTCATAAAATTTGGTGTTATATAATTCAGTCAGAACTATAAAGTATTTTATACATTATTTAATATTAATGTAGCTATATAGCTATATAAATAATAATTTAAATATATCTATAAATAAAAATATTGCTTTATTAAACGATAAGATCAAAAACAAAGAAAATAATTTTGATTTGGCGATAAAAATTGTAAAAGTGTTATATATACATGTATTTTTACTTTACTAATTTTTATTATTTTGATTGGAATATTGAATGCTAACATGTAAACAGTATGAGCTACTCTTGTTTATTCATAACCATATAAAAGAAACTGGTGTTCCTCCTTCTTTTGAAGAAATGAAAAATGCATTAGAGCTTTCTTCAAAGTCTGGTATTCATAAGCTCATTATAGCCTTAGAACAAAGAGGTTTTATACGTCGTTTGCCCAATCGTGCTCGTGCTGTGGAGGTGATTCGACTTCCTGAGAAAATAACATTTAACCTTTCTTTAGCACGTAAAATTTCTCCCAGTATAATAGAAAGAAATAAAAGGGAAATATCAAAAAGCTTGAGTCCCTTTGATGAAGAAGAAAAAAAAAATATCACCATTCCTATTATGGGACGTATTTCTGCAAGCGTACCCGCCTCTGCTATACTGCAACAAATAAACAGCCTTTCTCTTCCACTCGATATGGTTAATACAGGTGAGCACTACGCATTAGAAGTTAAAGATGATTCTATGATGGAGGCTGGTATCTTTGATAAAGATACGATCATTGTAAAACGTCAAAATACAGCAATAACAGGTGAAATTATTGTTGCGTTTATTGATAAAAAAGAAGCCACATTAAAACGTTATCGACGCAAAGGAGCTTCTATTGCATTAGAAGCCGCAAATCCTCATTATGAAGTACGGACATACGAATCCGAGCGTATAGAAATACAAGGAAAACTTACCGGACTTATTCGCAAATATTAAAAAATAAACCTTATAGTACGCGATAGATATCGCAATAAGAAGCTGTTGAGTATTTTTTTTATTGTGCCACACGCAATTGACTTCTTCTCCACAGCCAAAGGATGCCCCCAATTCGGTTTATAAACAATCCAGATCCTTATCGAGCAGGTTTCACTTTCCCTTCCCTCCATGTTCTTCACTTAATGCAAGGCTTGACAAGTAAGTTTTAAAATATTCACCACGTACTTTGAAAAGAACTTAAATGCTTTGAAGGAAGCTGTCTTATATCATCATCCTCAATAACGGAATTTTACGATATAATAAGACAAAATTGTATGCATGCATAAAAACACATAAAATTTTGTAGAAAAAAATCAAATAACTTTGTAACAGATTGTATTGCATAGGTATAAAAATAAAGAACATTATTTTTAAATTAATAAAAGCGTAACTCAATCATTCATAGTAATTGTAGGATCATCATGGTAGCACCTCGTATTAGTTTTGTCTCCCTCGGATGCCCAAAAGCACTCGTAGATTCTGAGCGAATTATTACACGCCTTCGCTCTGAAGGGTATGAGATTTCACGTCAACATCAAGGAGCTGATGTCGTTATTGTGAATACCTGTGGTTTTCTTGACTCGGCAAGGAGAGAATCATTAGCCAATATTGATGAAGCTCTTAAAAAAAATGGAAAAGTTATTGTAACAGGGTGTCTTGGTGCTGATCCTGATGCTATTCGCCAAACATATCCTAATGTATTGGCTATTACAAGACCGCAAGCTTATGAAAGCGTTATAGAAGCTGTTCATACAGCAATTCCTCCAATTCATGATCCTTTTCTTGATTTAGTTCCTCCCCAAGGTATTCGTTTAACACCTCGCCATTACGCCTACTTAAAGATTTCTGAAGGATGCTCTAATCGGTGTAGTTTTTGTATCATCCCTACTTTGCGTGGTGATCTCACTTCACGTCCCATCAGCGATGTTCTTCGTGAAGCTGAAAAACTCGTGCAAGCGGGTGTAAAAGAACTTTTGGTTATTTCACAGGATACGAGTGCTTATGGTGTTGATCTTAAATATCTCGAAAATTCTTGGAAAGATCGTACAATCAAAACTAAATTCTTTGATCTTTGTCGCGAACTAGGCGATATGGGTATTTGGGTACGTATGCATTACGTTTATCCTTATCCCCATGTTGATGAAGTTATCGAACTTATGGCTGCAAAAAAAATTCTTCCTTATCTGGATATACCTTTTCAGCATGCATCACCAACTGTTTTGCGTCACATGAAGCGTCCCGCACTTATGGAAAAAACAAACCGTAAAATTGAAAAATGGCGGAAAATATGTCCAGATCTTACTTTGCGATCAACATTTATCGTTGGTTTTCCTGGTGAAACGAATGAAGATTTTAATATACTTCTAGAATGGCTAGAAGAAGCAAAAATTGAACGCGCGGGGTGCTTTAAATATGAAGAAGTAAAAGGAGCTGCCGCAAATGATTTGGGATTAGAAAATATTCCTGAAGAGGTGAAAGAAAACCGCTGGCATCGTTTTATGGCAAAACAACAACAAATTTCTACACATCTTTTAAAGAAAAAAATTGGAAAAAGACTCCGAGTGCTTATCGATGAAAGTCAAGGAAAAGTTGCCAAAGGACGTAGTCAGTACGATGCTCCAGAAATAGATGGTGTTGTCCATATATCATCACGACGCCCACTGCGTGTTGGTGAATTTGTCACCGTTAAAATCGAACAATCGGATGCCTATGACCTTTATGGTATAGCAGTTTAAAAATTTAACTCCTTCCCTGTCCTCAATGATGAAGATTTCTATCAGCATTGGTTTATAAAAAAGCGATTTTTCATAACAAGAACCGATCATGTAACTCACTTCATGAGAATTTACGAGCAATCCTTACTCTGAGTGTTTGCTATACACTCCCAAAATACCAAGCAGTTATATATTCTCTTAATTTAATGCCTTAAATGACGGTGACGGCGGCGCAACAGAATAAAATAAAATCCACAAGGTACACCATTTTTAATTAACAAAAGAGCAAATCGACAATCGTACTATTTTCCTATTTTTGATATTGCGACAGTCATTGGTTAGTGAAAGGAAACTTTTTTCAAGAGTGTTTTATGCACACAAGAATTTCCTTTGTGATATGCAAACGGATATTTTTTATGGAAGCAATATAAGAGAATTTGAAACAAAACAATCTGACGATATTTAAATGAAAAAAATAAATTATCATTATAAATAAGTATCTTATCTTAAACTCTTTAAACTTATTTTTAAAATATCTAATTTTTATTAACACGTTTTAAAATCAAAGAATTTCTTATCAAGCAAATGACTTGGGCGTACATTTGTTAAAGCGCGAATCATCGTATCTTTACGTCCTGGCATTTGTCTTTCTATATTTTTCAGCATTTCTTTCATTGCATTACGTTGTAATCCATCTTGACTACCGCAAAGATTACAAGGAATAATTGGAAATTGCATTTCTTGAGAAAATTTTTCCATATCTTCCTCAGCAGCATAAACAAGAGGACGTAATACAAAAAGATCTCCTTCATCATTTTTAAGTTTTCCAGGCATGGCAGCTAATCGGCCACCGTGAAACAAATTCATAAAAAATGTTTCTAAAACATCATCACGATGATGACCTAAAACTAATGCAGAACATCCCTCTTCACGTGCAATACGATAGAGATTACCACGTCGTAATCGAGAACAAAGTGAACAATATGTCTGCGACTCTGCCAATTTATCTGTAACAATGGAATAAGTATCCTGATATTCAATACGATATGGAATTTTATAAGAACTTAAAAAGTCTGGAAGAATATGCTTAGGAAATCCTGGGTGCCCTTGATCAAGATTACAGGCTAGAATTTCAACGGATAAAAGACCTCGCCACTTTAAGTCTAAAAGAAGCGCTAATAAACCATAAGAGTCTTTTCCACCCGATAAAGCAACAAGCCATTTTTTCCCTGTAGAGAGCATAGAAAAATCATCCAAAGCTTGTCGCATATGACGTAAAAGTCGTTTGCGCAATTTATTAAATTCTACGCTTGAAGGAGCAACACGAAACATTGGATGACAATTATCTGCTTCGCTTATTAAAGGATCATCTCTCCCTTTGTTTTCTTCTATTGCCTGATATTCAACTGAAACATCATTCATAATACCATATCCTGCACAATAAACGGCTCGTTTTGCAAAGATAAAAACAAATATTAAAGCAAGCTTACATTTATGTTTTTTGAATTTATAAATTAGATACACAAAAAAGAAATGGAACTATACAAATTTATGACTATAAAACATAGCAATAAACTTAATATAGAACCATTTACAAAAAGAACTTATTAACTTCAAATATTGTAAGAATAACACAATATTTTGAAGTTATCATAATAGAAGAGAGAAACAATTTCTCTTACAGAAAAATTATCGAGAATAAAATTCAACAACCAGATTAGGTTCCATTTGCACAGCATAAGGAACATCTGCAAAAGCAGGAATACGTGTAAAGGTTGCTTTCATCTGTTTATGATCTGCTTCAATATAATCAGGGACATCACGTTCTGCCAATTGCACTGATTCTAACACTAAAACAAGTTGTTTCGATTTTTCCCGAACCTCAATAACATCACCGGGTTTACAACGATAAGATTGAATGTTTGTGCGCCGCCCATTGACATTAACATGACCGTGATTGATAAATTGGCGAGAAGCAAAAATCGTAGGTACGAATTTTGCACGATAAACAACAGCATCCAAACGTGATTCTAACAGACCGATAAGATTTTCACCAGTATCGCCCCGTCGACGAGCAGCTTCTTCATAGGTTTTATGAAATTGTTTTTCTGAAATATCTCCATAAAACCCTTTCAATTTCTGTTTAGCGCGCAACTGCACCCCATAGTCAGAAAGTTTTCCTTTACGACGCTGTCCATGCTGACCTGGACCATAATCACGACGATTGACAGGAGATTTTGGACGCCCCCAAATATTTTCTCCCATACGACGGTCAATTTTATACTTTGTTGTTTCGCGTTTACTCATCGCATTTCCTTATAAAATAAAACACGAGATCTTAAGACCCCAAGGAAACGCGCCCTCCTCTGCCTTTAAATACTAAAGACTGACAGAATACCTTAACATATCAATATGCAAAGTTATCCACGGGACACGTCAATTAATGCTATTTTCTTGAAAAAATAGCTAGATCATCATTATTGGTCTCGTAACCCAAAGTCAACTCCTTTCATGAGTTTTAAGCCAAATCCTTTAAACAAATTCTCCGTTAAAGAAGTGATATTTTTTGATGTCAACAACGCAAAATCTTGATATTTCTTTATATATTGATGGTGTATCTTTCCCGACAATGGTAATAAAGATCTGATATGTTTGGCGATCGCTTTCGCCGGATCAATCCACTCAACGGACCATAAAGCATGTTCACGAAAGAAATTAATCAAAAAAGGATAATGTGTGCAGGCTAAAACAATAACATCCGTATATTGTCCATTTTTTTCCACAAAACATGGCAAGATTTCTTTTCTTAACTCTTCTGAATCGATAGATTTTCCCCGTAAATAATCTTCAGCAAGTCCAGCCAGCTTTTTACTTCCCACAAGCTGAACATGACACTGTCCAGCAAAAGAGTTAATTAATTCATTTGTATAAGCACGTTTAACTGTTCCAGGAGTCGCTAATACGGAAATAAAACCAGATTTTGTTTGTTCCGCAGCTGATTTAATTGCAGGAACCGTTCCTACAAAAGGGACATGAGGAAAATTCTGTCGTAAATCTGCTATCATCAGTGTAGAAACAGTGTTGCAAGCAATCACACATAAAGCTGGATTGTAACGTGTTAAAAGATTTGTAAAAATCTTCAAAATACGCTCTTTCAAAATATTTTCTTTCCAATTTCCATAAGGAAATCCTGCATCATCAGCAACATAGATAAATTGCATGTCGGGGATAAGAATACGCGCTTCCCTGAACACTGTTAAACCACCAATACCGCTATCAAAAAAAAGAACAGGTCGTTCATCCATTAGTTTTCACACTTATTTTTAATTTTTTTACGATCACGCTCTTCCGGTGCTCTACTCCCCCGTGGATATTGTGGCGAAAAATGATCCAAAGAAGATATAATGCCTCGCAATAAACGAACCTCAGGTTCACTAAAGTTAGCGCGCGTAAAAACAGAGCGCAAATTTGCAAGCATTACTTCTTTACGTTCTGGTGGTCTAAAATACCCACGGATATTCAAAGCCTCTTCTAACTGAGATAAAAAACCATGGAATATTGTTTTATTTGCAGGTTCCATCTCTGCTGCACGAAATGCCGTATCGCTGACATTCTCTAAACCAGCTTTCATCCATTCGTAAGACATTAAAAGAACCGCTTGCGCAATATTAAGTGACGCAAAAGCAGGATTAACTGGAAAAGTAATAATTTCATCAACAAGGCTGATTTCATCATTTTCTAGTCCCCATCTCTCTCTTCCAAAGACAATCCCAGTCTTATGTCCGATACTTTCACGCTGACGTAATACGCTTGCTGCTTCGACAGCACTTTTTACAGTTTTAAATCCACATCTTTCACGTGCTGTTGTGGCAAAAACATAGTGTAAATCTGCAATTGAATCACGCAATGTGTTAAAAATCACAGCATTGTTAATGACATGATCAGCTTTACTCGCAGCAGCTCTAGCTTTTTCATTTGGAAACATCTCTCGAGGATTGACTAATCGAAGCTTAGAAAGCCCAAAATTTGCCATTGCCCTTGCGACCATACCAATGTTTTCAGGAAGCTGCGGTTCAACTAAAATAATAATGGGACCATTTGTTAAATTTTCACGATTCCTATTCGTTCCTGCCATCAATTTTACCTAGTTTCACTTAAACTATCTCCCTCTCCACTATTTTTTACGAAACCTTTTTCACAATACTCTAATGCTGTTTAATAATAACTTATAGATAATCTATCTTTTCATTCAAAGATAATAGTTTCTAAACCTAATAATAAATTTTAAAAGCCATTAAAGTGAACGATGGAATTTATAACAATTTATATAAGATATCGTAGCGTTTTTTACATCAATTTTATCTTTTTTAATAGGGAACAGCCCCTATAAATCATAATCTCAGTTGAATTATGAAATCATAAATCCTAAAAAAGGGATATGCACTTTATTCCCAAACTTTTTCCTGCAAAGCTTATCCGTCGTTATAAACGTTTCCTTGCGGATGTTCAACAAGATGATCAGCATGTCCTCACCGTGTCTGTACCTAATACAGGATCAATGCTTGGATTAACAGCTTTCAACACCAATATTTGGCTTTCTTATCATAACAACATCAAACGAAAATATGCCTATCAATTAGAAATTATTGAAGCCGATAATACTTTGGTTGGTATTAATACTTCTTTACCCAATAAACTTGCGTTAGAAGCAATTCAAAACGGATTACTACCAGAATTAAATGGATATAAAACAATTTTAAAAGAACAACGCTATGGGACACAATCACGAATTGACTTTCTTTTACGTGATGACATTCTTCCTGATTGTTACCTAGAAGTCAAAAATGTTCATTTTATTCGTCAGAAAGGATTAGCAGAATTTCCTGATAGCGAAACAAAACGTGGTGCACGTCACCTTGATGAGCTCATAGGAGTTGTACAACAAGGAAAACGAGCTGCTATGCTTTATATTATTCAACGAGAAGATTGCTCAGCTTTTACAATTTGTCATGATCTTGATCCACTCTATGGACGTAAGTTTGATTTAGCATTAAAATCAGGAGTAGAATGTTATGCTGTAAAGTGTCATGTAAGTGTAGAAGGCATTTTTCCGATTCAGAGAGTAAAAATAGAAAATAGAAGAAACAATGACTGAGTATATCGAATATAATAAAATCCCTTTAAAATTTAATGGAAAAATCCGCATTTTCGATGATTATGCTTTTGCTAAAATGCGTGAAGTTGGTCGTATTGCTGCAGAATGCCTTGATGCGCTTACAGATATTATTAAGCCGGGCGTTACTACGCAAGAAATAGATGATTTTGTATTTATTTTTGGAGCTAAGCGAGGAGCACTTCCTGCTGATCTAAATTATCATGGATACAGCCATTCATGCTGTACATCTATCAATCACGTTGTCTGCCATGGCATTCCCAATAAAAGACCTTTGCAAGAAGGTGATATTGTAAATGTTGATGTAACCTTTATCCTTGATGGTTGGCATGGGGATTCAAGCCGAATGTATCCTGTTGGAAAAATTAGGCGTGCCGCAGAACGCTTGCTAAAAATAACCTATGAAAGTCTTATGCAAGGAATCGCTGTCGTTAAGCCTAGAGCAACGACAGGTGATATTGGGGCAGCCATTCAACAGTATGCAGAATCTGAACGCTGTTCAATTGTGAGAGATTTTTGCGGACATGGTATCGGCCAGCTTTTTCATGATGCTCCCAATATTCTCCATTATGGAAATCCTGGAGAAGGAGTTGAATTAAAACAAGGTATGATGTTTACAATTGAGCCTATGATTAACCTTGGTAAACCACAAGTTAAGATTTTATCTGACGGTTGGACTGCTGTTACCCGTGACCGCTCTCTGACAGCACAATATGAACATACAATTGGTGTTACAAATGAAGGGTATGAAATATTTACACAATCTCCTAAAAATATTTTTTATATTCCAAATTCCCATACCTAACGCAATGTAGAGATGTTATGGCTAAAAAATTAAATCAAAAGGAAGATACTCAAAGTAATCACTTTGCATTAACATCGCGTTCTCCACTCACCCCAGTATCAGAAAGAAAAAGTGAAGAGCCTCAGAAAAACGCACAGCTTCATAAACATTATCAAGGCCATCGTGAACGTCTTCGGAAGCGCTATTTAAAGTCAAAAGGAAATGCAATTGAAGATTATGAATATCTTGAATTATTGCTTTTTCGCACAATACCCCGTGCAAACACAAAACCCATAGCTAAAAATTTGATAGCGCGTTTTGGTTCATTAGCTGATGTGTTGGGAGCGGATATTCACCGACTTCAAGAAATTCCAGGATGTGGTCCCGCCACTGCAGTTGATTTAAAAATTATTTCAGATGTTGCTGGACGTCTTGCTCGTGCGCAATTGTTTAAGCGCGATATTTTTTCATCATGGGATAAAGTGTTAGCGTATTGTAAAGCTGTTATGGCTCACGAAACACGTGAACAGTTTCGTATTTTGTTTCTTGATAAGAAAAACGGCTTACTTGCTGATGAGGTGCAACAAACTGGAACCATTGATCATACCCCTGTTTATCCTCGTGAAGTTATTTCTCGAGCTTTAGAGTTATCCGCATCAGGACTTATCTTAGTCCACAATCACCCTTCTGGCGATTCCACCCCCTCTAATGCAGATATAACAATGACATATAGATTAAAAGATGCAGCAAATGCATTAGGCATTATTATCCATGACCATCTTATTATTGCACGAAATAACCATACGAGTTTTAAAGCGTTAAAACTTATATAAATCTTATGGGATAAAAAAGACTTCATTCAACTATGAATAACGAATCAATTTTCTAAATCAATATCTAATATAGCCATTGAGAAATTATAGGAGAGCTCATCTTCATCTTCATCTCGATAGATAATGCCTAAAAACTCATCTCCTATATAAACCTCACAAGAATCACTCTTTTTAGGCCGTGCTCTGACTTGCAATGCTGAGTTTTGGAATATATTTTTAAAATAATTATCAAGTTTTTTTATTTCATCAGCATTCACTATGCTCTCCTGTTTTTTTGAAACGATTAAAATAATTGCGTGTCGTGCAAATAAGACACTCTTATGATTCTGTAAAGTCAGTAAAAAAGCATAATCTGAATATTTACTTAATATTACATATATTCACAACGTTCTTTATACATTCATAAAGAACGTTTACAAAAGGAGTCTATCATTATTAAATATACCCGTATAGATTAAAAAATGGCAAAAAAAACTGTATATTTTTAATAATTTTACTTTATCTCCAATTTTAGCATCTGTATTTAAAATGCATATTCGTAAGAATAAATTGATCAATAATTTATAATTTTGTTTATTTTATAAAAAATACAAATAAAAATATTTTTTTATTTAAAACTACATTTTTTAGCAAAAAATATTTATTACATCATTCGAAAATAATTCTTTTTAATAACCTTTAAAGTATAATTATCTAATCTTAGAAGAATTACCTCTCTGGAAAATATACAAAATAAGCTAATAAGAGTTTATTTTTCTTTTCATTTTTTATAAAAACTTACGTCATAACAGAAAGATTTTTTAATAAGCTTTTTTCAATTTATACGAAATAAAAATATTGGGTATTTCTGTAAATTCTAAAAGCTATGAAGAGTTCTTATTTTATAGGATAACGAGAAAGAAAATCGATAACGCCTTTTTTATAAACTTTATCGCCTACAGCAAGCATATGATCTCGATCAGGAATTGATAAAGCTTCACCACAAGGCAACAAGGCTGCCAATGGCTCTGCATCACCGCCAATTTCATCTAATGAACCAACGGCAACAAGTGCTGGTTGTTTGATTTTGTAAACTTCAGACGCCGTTAACTCCTGTTTTGATGTAATGATACAAGCAGCAAGAGCACGCCTATCGCTTTTCGTTTGATCTGCAAATTTACGGAACATTAAACCGCGCGTATTGGTAATGGTAGAAATATCTTCCGCTAGAAGAGCTTCAGCCACAGGCTCCCAATTTCCTGCTCCCGTTACCATACCAATACCTAAACCACCAAAAATAACGCTGTTCACATATGTTGGATGCAAAAGAGCCATAAAAGCACTAATACGAGCTCCCATAGAATATCCCATAACATGAGCTTTAGATAACTCTAAATGCTGTAGTAACTTTATCGCATCACCAGCCATAGCTTGAGGTGTATAAAAAGCAGGATCATAACTTTTAACTGAATCTCCGTGACCGCGATTATCAAGAGCAATAACACGATATCCTGCTTCCGTGAGAATACGAAACCAACCTGTTGCATACCAATTCACCCGTGCAGAAGATCCAAAACCATGGATCAACAAAACAGGAGCGCCTTGTCCTTCTTCTCGATAAGCAAATCGCAAACCATTATATTCAAAAAAACGAATATCTTCAGCGGTCATTTTTTATTGCACTTTCCACAAAGTACAGGATGAATAACACGTTGTCCTTTTTGTATCTGTTTTTCAGAAACTTCACCAGCATTAATTTCAAGTGCAAAAGCTGCAGGAACTTCTGATGAAATGGTATTTGTTGAAAATGGAGAAGTATTTTCAATAATCGATACAATAATTCCCTCAGAGTTTAAGAAAATCATATCTAAAGGTAAAGGCGTATTTGCCATCCACATAAAAATTTTCTGCTCATCTCCCGATGGATAACTTTTTAGCTGCTTAAAGAGCATTGCACGATCGCGTGGAAAATCAGTTCGATACATTAAACCAGCTGCTGCTTGAGATGGCGTAAAAGCAATCTCTACCTTATAAAAAACCGGACCTTGCTTTGTATGTATTTCTAAAGGAATCGGATGCACAGGAATCTCTATGGGCTCCTTTGCTACAACAACACGCATATCTAACATAAAAAGCATCACCAATAAAACAATATACTCCTTTTTAAAAGGCTTTAACATTCTTGTCTCCACCAGAGAAAAATTTTAAATTTTGTTTATAAAATAAAAAGTACCAGAGTTTAAAAGTCAAAAAACAAGAGAATTGCTTCCTTGTTATTTTCTAGTTTCTTTCAACGTAATATGCACAATTTTCTTCATTTGGTTTATGGATTCACGAGAGCTATATTTTCTTTAAAAATCTACTTCTATAGCAATTTATGAAACAATCACCTTTAAAAATATAGAAAACACACTGATTTCACTCGTGAAATTTAATGCGTAGCTAAAGGAATGCCTATATCCGGATAAATCTCTGCTGTCATTAAACCTTTTTCTCCTTTACCAAAACGTACAAGAACAACTTGACCCGAACGAAGCTCTGCTAAACCAAAACGGCGCAATGTTTCCATATGAATAAAAATATCTTCCGTTCCTTGCCCACGGCTAAGAAAACCGTATCCTTTGTCACGATTAAACCATTTAACAATTGCTCGTTCTAGTCCACTTTCTGGAGTAACAACAACATGGGTACGGGCTGGAACTTCTGATGGATGGATTGCTGAAGAACAATCTATGGATTTCACCTGAACGCACTTTAATCCTCGTTCAGTTTTTTCCACAGCACAAATGACTTTAGCTCCCTCCAAAGCTGTTTGAAAACCATCCCTTCGCATTACTGTAACATGCAATAATATATCGGGGAAATGAGGTAAATCAGGTACAATAAATCCATACCCCTTACTACCATCAAACCACTTAATGACACCACTGATTTCGATAATCTCCCCACAAGCACCTATACTATCCTCAGATGGGGAACAATCCTTTAATGCATCCTTACTCGTCATAATAACGTGATCCTGTAGCTTATAAATTGTACGATATTGATTCTCTAGGTTTAAGTAAACATTGCTCTTGTATCAACACGCAAGCCCCAAGATAAGATTTCCCCACATTGTCGTATCTTCTATGTTAATGTCAGAGAATATCAACGTGAATATTTATAAAACTATTTGATTGTACACTTTACATACCTTACAAGAAGTGCCCTACAAAAGAGATCATATAAAAGTTTTTTTACATAATGATATTTTGATTAATGTGTAACTTGCATGATGAAGAAGTTCAATATAAGGTGAAAAAACGACAATTCAATTAAGGAAAATGCGCAATGCAATTGAAGAAAATCCTTACGATAATCGCAGCATTTATGGCATTTACAGCAAATGTTTATGCGAGTGAACCTATTAAGATTGGTGTTTATCTTCCATTAAGTGGTCAAAATGCATTTGGAGGTCAGCTTGAAATTAGAGGTATAGAATTAGCCCATAAAAAAGTTCCAGAAATTTTAGGACGTAAAGTAGAACTTGTTATTATTGATAATAAGTCTGATAAAGTAGAAGCGGCTAATGCTGTTATGCGTTTAACAGCAAGTGAAAAAGTGAGTGGAATCATTGGTAGCTATGGTTCTTCGCTCTCGTTAGCAGGTGGTGAAATATCTGAAAAGGCAAAGACTCCAACCATTGCAACGTCCTCAACAAGTCCCCTTGTTACACAGGGTAAAAAATATTACTTTCGTGCTTGCTTTATTGATTCCTATCAAGGAGTAGGAATCGCAACTTATGTAAGCCAAACTTTACACGCAAAAAAGGCTGCTATCCTTAAAGATATTTCAAGCGATTATGCTATTGGTCTTGCAAGTTATTTTACGCGTGCTTTCAAAAAATTAGGTGGTGAAGTTATCTCAAATTTAAATTATAATTCTGGAGATCAGGACTTTTCAGCTGTTCTCACGCAAATTATCGCCCAGAAACCTGATATCTTATTCATTCCATCTTACTTTTCTGAAGGTGCTATCATCATGAAACAAGCACGAGAATTAGGGGCTAAATTTCAAATTATGGGTGGAGATGCTATGGATAATCCAGAAACCATTACGATTGCAGGAAAAGCTGCAGAAGGTTTCTTACATACGACACTTCCCTATAGTGAGGATATGCCAAATATGTCAGTAGCTGCGCAAGAATTCACAAAAGAATGGAAAAAAGCTTACCCAGACAAAGAGCCAAATATCAATTCTGTTTTGGGATACACGAGTTATATGATGTTCATGAAGGCTATTGAAAATGCTGGTAGCACTGATCGTGAAAAAATTACTATCGCACTTAGCCAATTAAAAGATTTTCCTACCCCCTTTGGGGATATGTCAATGGATGAAAATCATAATCCTAAAATTCCTATTGGTATCATTAAAATACAGGATGGAAAACGTGTTTATTTAGAAGAAGTTAAACCTGCTTTTTAATTAAAAAGTTGTGCTTATTAAAATGCAAGAATTGGTTGAGGATCTTTTTCTCAACCAAAAACTTAGAAATTTCTTATTGTCCTATGTAAATTAACAAATGTGGAAGGATGAGAGATGAGCACTGAAATGTTCATCCAGTACTTTTTTAATGCACTGGCATTGGGATCTCTTTATGGGCTTATTGCTATTGGCTACACCATGGTCTACGGTATACTGAGACTCATTAATTTTGCTCACGGTGATATCTTTATGCTGGGAGCATATTTTGTTTTCTTTTCCACAATTGGCTTTATGCCTGCTTGGGCAGCTTTTCTTCTTTTGTTCCTTGCTGCTCTTGTTTATTATTCGGTCTTTATAGGCTTTAAAAGGCGTCCTCCAATTTATTGGATTGCTGCTTTTTTAATTCTTGCGCTAGGATTTGTTTATTATTTTAAAATTTCCCCGCAAGACTTTACACCGATTTGGGTTTTAGCTCTTTGTTTTTCCATTTTTATTACAAGTGCTGTGGGTGTTGCTGTTGATCAATTTGCTTATAAACCTCTACGCCATGCTCCGCGTATTTCGGCACTTATCGGTGCAATTGGTGTTTCTTTTTTTATTGAAAATCTTGCTACTGTACTCTTTAGTGGTGTTCCGAAAGGTGTACAACAGCCAGACTTTCTTGTAACACCATTTTTATGGCATCTAGGATCAGGAGCAGATGGTATCATCAGAATTGCTCCCATGTCTCTGATCGTTCCCTTTGTGTCATTAATTCTTATTTTATTACTATTATGGATTATCCATAAAACAAAACCGGGTCTTGCTATGCGCGCAATCTCCCATGATATTGAAACAACACGTTTGATGGGTGTGTCTGTCAATAAAGTTATTGCGTTTACATTTGGAATAGGCTCAGCTCTTGCCGCCATAGCAGGCATTATGTGGTCTTTACGTTATCCTCAAATTCAGCCTTATATGGGTGTTCTTCCTGGTCTCAAAGCATTTATTGCTGCTGTTATCGGAGGTATTGGTTCGATACCAGGAGCAATGTTGGGAGGATTGTTATTAGGGTTTATTGAAATTATGATTATCGCATTTTTCCCCGCGCTATCTGGATATCGAGATGCCTTCGCTTTCATTTTATTGATTCTGATTCTATTGATATTGCCCACAGGATTAATGGGTAAAAGAAATCAGGAGAAAATCTAATGGCAAAGTCAGCGACAACTGTTTTATCGTGTATAAGTGTTTTAGTTCTCATAGGTTTTTTATTTTATGCTGATAGCCATTTTAATGACTATACGCTTCGTATCATCAATCTGATTGCTATTAATGCGATATTGGCAATTTCGCTTAATTTGATTTACGGTTTCACAGGTATGTTTTCTCTTGGACATGCTGGATTTATGGCTATTGGTGCTTATGTTTGCGCAATTTTACTTCTTTCCCCTGAACAAAAAGAAATGATGTGGATTCTTGATCCTATTGCTGAACCATTATATCATTTGCAGTTACCTTTTTTTATCGCTGTTGTCGTAAGTGGTTTGTGTGCTGCTGTTGTAGGTTTATTAATTGCTTTACCAATATTGCGTCTTGGTGGCGATTATCTTGGAATTGCAACATTAGGTTTTGCGGAAATTATTCGCATTGTCATTACGAACGCAACATCGCTCACAAATGGCTCTTTGGGAATCAAAGGAATACCTCAAAATGCAACATTATGGTGGAACTATGGTTGGCTAGCATTTACAGTTCTCTTTATTGTCCTCTTACTGCAAAGCAATACTGGTAACGTATTACGTGCTATCCGTGATGATGAAATAGCTGCGAAAACTATGGGAATTAATGCTTTTTTCTACCGTAGTTTTTCCTTTACTGTTGGAGCATTTTTTGCAGGTATAGGTGGCGCATTAATGGCGGCTCTTATTTCAACCATTGATCCAAAAATGTTTAATTTTCTTCTGACTTTTAATATTTTAATGATTGTTGTTGCTGGTGGTCTCGGTTCAATTACAGGGAGCATTATTGGCAGCATTATTATTACAGTCATGCTTGAATGGCTTCGTATCATTGAAAGTCCATTTGACTTAGGTTTTATACATATTCCAGAAACCCCAGGGCTTCGTATGGTTGTTTTTTCTCTTTTATTGCTGGTAATTATCTTGTTTTGGAGAAAAGGGTTAATGGGACAACGAGAATTTTCATGGAATGGAATTTATAGCTTTTTGACACGCAAAAAGCTTTCTAATACTGAGGGAAAGCTATGAACGACAATATCCTTTCACTCAATAATATTGTAATGCGTTTTGGCGGATTAGTTGCTGTAAATAATGTTAATATGGCAATTAAACGAGGAAGTATTACTGGATTAATTGGTCCCAATGGTGCTGGAAAAACAACAGTTTTCAATATGATTTCTGGATTTTATGCTCCTACAAGCGGCATCATTCTTTTTGATGAGAAAAAAATTTCTGGAGCGTCTCCTTATATTATCTGTAGAAGCCATATTGCCAGAACATTTCAAAATATTCGTCTTTTCTCAGGGTTAACGGTTTTGCAGAATGTTATGGTAGGAGCGCATGTTCGACAAAAATATCCTTGGTTTTCTTCAGCTCTCTTTTTTTCAAAAGCAATAAAAGAAAAGAAGGAAGTTTATAAAAATTCCTTGGAGCTCCTTGAACAGCTACAACTTGATCATCTTGCCAATCAATCGGCAACAGCTTTACCTTATGGTGTGCAACGACGTCTAGAAATTGCACGTGCGTTAGCCACAAAGCCCAAATTGCTTCTTCTTGATGAACCTGTTGCTGGCATGAATCCACAAGAAAGTGAAGATCTTAGAAAATTCATAGCAAAAGTGCAAAAAGACTTTGATCTTACAATTCTTCTTATTGAGCACGATATGAAAGTGGTTATGGGGCTTTGCCAACATATTTTGGTTATGGAATATGGCTGTTGCATTGCCAGTGGTACACCAGATGAAATTCGTAATAACCCTAAAGTTATTGAAGCTTATCTTGGCGGAGATGTTTATGGATATTCTTAAAATAAAAAATCTTTACGTTCATTATGGCGCCATTAAAGCTGTCCAAAATCTTTCTATGTCCATAAAGCGGGGCAGTATTGTCACTTTAATTGGAGCCAATGGTGCAGGAAAAAGCAGTATTGTACGTTCTATTACAGGGCTTAATCGCTCTGTTTATGGAGAAATTACCTATAATGGCAAATCTATTATTAAAAAATCACCAGAAGAGATTTTGCGATTAGGGATTGCTTTAAGCCCTGAAGGACGACGTATCATGCCCCATCTCACTGTTTTAGAGAATCTTCATCTAGGCGCTTATATTCGTCACGATAAGCAGGGAATTTCCCGTGATATTGAATGGATATTTGACCTTTTTCCGCGCCTACGTGAAAGAGCAAAACAGTTGGGAGGAACAATGTCAGGTGGTGAACAACAGATGGTTGCTGTGGGCCGTGCACTCATGAGCAATCCTGATATGGTCATATTAGATGAACCCTCGTTGGGGTTAGCACCACTTCTCGTTCGAGAAATTTTTTCGATTATTCGAAAAATTAATGATATGGGGAAAACTGTTCTTCTTATTGAACAAAATGCATTTGCTGCACTTTCCATAGCTGACTATGCTTATATTTTAGAGGTAGGACATATTTTATTTCACGGTGAAGGAAAAACTATGCTCTCTGATTCGCGTGTTAAAGAAGCCTATCTTGGTGGGTAAGACTACGAATTAAGGAAATAGAGCTCATTCCCTCCACCATTTAAAAGAGCATTTCTCATTAAGGATGAGAAATGCTCCTTTGTGAATTTTGACTATTACATCCACCATTTTTCTGCACTGAATATTCCTGCTTCTTGTTCAATAATGTGCGCTATCTGAAAAATGACTTCTTCAGAAAAAGGTTTACCAATCAATTGCAATCCTAGAGGTAAACCATTTGATGACAGACCAGCAGGAACAGAAATTCCTGGTAATCCAGCCATATTAACTGGTACAGTAAAAATATCATTAAGATACATTGCTACAGCATCATTTTTTATTTTTTCATCAGCAATACCAAAAGCAGATGTTGGTGTTGCTGGTGTCAAAATAGCATCAATGCCTGAAGCAAAACATTGATCAAAATCACGTTTTACGAGTGTTCTTACTTTTTGAGCTCTTAAATAACAGGCATCATAATAACCTGATGAAAGAACATAAGTCCCAACCAGAATGCGCCGTTTGACTTCATCACCAAAACCAACAGAACGCGTATTTTCATACATCTCAATGATGTCTTTCCCAGGCATGCGCAAACCAAAACGCACACCATCATAACGCGCTAAATTAGAAGAGGCTTCTGCAGGAGCTATAATGTAATAAGAAGGTAGAGCATATTTTGTATGGGGCAAAGAAATATCTTTAATCTCAGCACCTGCTTCTTTTAACCAATTTATTCCTTTTTGCCAAAGCTCAATAATTTCTGGAGACATTCCATCCACATGATATTCTTTTGGAATACCGATTTTCATTCCTTTGATTGATTGACCAAGATAACTTTCATAATCAGGAACTGGTAAATTGACGGAAGTAGAATCTTTTTCATCAAAAGAGGCCATTGATCTGAGTAAGATAGCACAATCACGAACATCTCTAGCAACAGGTCCAGCTTGATCAAGAGATGAAGCAAACGCGACAACGCCCCATCGCGAACAACGTCCATAAGTTGGCTTTATTCCCACAGTTCCAGTAAAAGCTGCTGGTTGACGTATTGAGCCACCTGTATCGGTTGCAGTTGCACCAGCACAAATTTGTGCAGCAACAGCGGCTGCGGATCCTCCCGAAGAACCACCGGGTACGAGTTTTTCATTTGAGCCTTTTTTTCTCCATGGACTAATAACGGGACCATAATATGATGTTTCGTTGGATGAGCCCATAGCAAACTCATCCATATTAAGTTTTCCTAACATCACAGCACCATCTTGCCATAAATTAGCCGTGACAGTTGATTCATAGTGCGGTTTAAAACCATCAAGGATATTTGAACAGGCTTGAGTATGAACACCATAGGTTGCAAAAAGATCTTTAATCCCCAAGGGAATTCCTTCCAAAAGCCCTCCCTGCCCTTTCGCTAAGCGACTGTCTGATTCAGCAGCCATTTTCATTGCCTGTTCTGCTGTTATTGTTACATAAGCATTCAAAGTTGGATTCGCCAACTCTATTGCTTGTAAATAAGCTTCCGTTAATTCTGTTGCTTTGAGATTTTTCTTTGTTAGAGCATCACGAGCTTGCGCAATTGTGAGAGTTGTTAAATCAGTCATATTGGTTCTCAAATTTCAAAAATATAAAAAGTTACTCAACAATTTTTGAGACAAGAAAAAAATTTTCTTCTGTAACAGGGGCATTGGCTACAATATCTGCTGCTTTATCGCCATCTGTAACACTATCTTCACGCATTCGTAGAGTCATCGGCATCACAGATGTTAATGGCTCAACCCCACTGACATCAACTTCATTCAATTGCTCTACAAAACCTAAAATAGCATTGAATTTTTTTGTCACAGGTTCTATCTCATCATCGTGGAGGGCAATCCTTGCTAAATGTGCTATCCGCTTGACTGTCTCTTGATCAACAGACATACTCTTTACGCCTTTCTGCTTTTTTGTTTATTTATTTGATCTTTATTCTGGCTATACAAGGGTGCACTTGTAAGTGCAAGAATATTAGATAACATGAATAAAGAATATAACTATAGATCTGAAACATTAAAAAACGTATTATACCTTTATGACTGTTATTAATATAGATGAAGTTATAAAACATCTTTTGCCTAGACAAACAATAGCAGGCTTAGATTTAGGGACAAAAACTATCGGAATTGCGATTTCTGATATGGGGCTGACTGTCTCAAATCCGCGTCCTGTACTACAGCGAAAAAAATTTACAGAAGATGCTTACACACTTATTAAAATTTTTGACCGTGAAAATGTAGGCGTTATTATCATTGGCTTACCTCTTAACATGAATGGAAGCAGTGGCTCTCGTGTTCAAGCAACCAGAGCTTTTGTGAGCAATATGAAAGCTTATACAAAAATTCCATTTGTTTTTTGGGACGAACGTTTATCAACAATTGCTGCGGAACGGTCTCTTTTAGAAATGAATGTATCGCGCGCTAAAAGAGCAAGCCGTATTGATTCGGCAGCCGCCGCTTTTATATTGCAAGGTGCTCTCAATAGAATTCAAAACTTTCATCATATGGAAGGATAGAGGACATTGAGCAAATGCCCTGCATTATATCGTGCAATGAGCATCCCGTAAGAAGATCTCCATTGTCCCCCAAGGCGGCTTTCCATATAGGCATTCGCAACATGTTCTATGTCTGTAGAACGTAATGCTGCTGCTGCTGCTGCATAAGCTACTTGTTCAACAAAAAATCTTCCTGCACCTTCATTTGCTGATGCCATATCACCTGCTGACTTAATAATTTCAATTGCTCGGGGTCCCGCTGGTCCAATATCAAGAGCAATTTTTTCCAACAATTTCTGAAACAATCCCGGTGCTTTTTCAGCAATAAGAATTGCATCCTTTACCAATTGATTAGCAGAACTATTTCTCACAATTCGCGCAGGCCCATTATGCAACATTTGTGATAATGGATTATTCTCTATAAAACTTTCAATACCAAGTTGTGCAATAATTTCACCAATAATAGGCACAACCAATTGACTTACATGATAAGCAATAATAGGTGTCATAATGCGGGCAAAAGCTGCTTCAGAACGGTCATTTGCTGCATTGTCAAATGCTCTCGCTAAACGCAAAACCAATGCTTGTGAGGCAGCTATATCTAATGCAATATCTGCAAAAATACGTTCTGTCAGTGGAGGTAACGGCTGATTGGGTATTTTTTTCCGGAAAAAATCCATACCAAATTGAAGAGCCGCTCGTAAAACACCTGCCGATATGACAGATTGATCGAAACGCATCATCGTCTCGATATCTTTAATAACTTTAAGCCCTTCTCCAGCATTTCCCAAAAGCCAGCCATAACTGCCTTGGAAGTCGACAACCCCCTCTGGTGTTAAAAGTTCTCCAGATCGCTGAATTAAATGACGAATCGATATAGATCCATTTAATGCGCCATTTTCTTGTATGCGTGGAATAAAAAAACAACTTAAATGACCATCTAAATCTGCACTAACAAGATATCCGTCAGCGGTAGGATTAATAACGTTGGTTTTTACAACATTTAAACGATATAGATCACGTTCCATACTTTCATCGAAAGAAATTTTCTTAACACTTGGAAAATTGAAAGCGTATTTTTCAATATCGTCAAATGCACAAGTTAGAGAAGCAGCCTTTTTATGATGAATAGGCTTTGATGAGGAATCATATTGGCGTGATAAAAGTACATTTTGCCATTTTTTGAAGAGCTCAATATCACTAATTAAAACAGCAATAGCTGCACTCGTTATGATAACTTCATTCAAATGTCCTGTTTCTAAACCAGCAGATAAAGCTAAACGAATCGCACGCGCTTGATAGCGTACTCCATTTTCTGAGCTCGTATTTTCCCAAAGCGAGGTAACCAAACCTGCTTGTCTAGAATATTGTTGAAGAGCTTGATAGGAAGAATGGATCTCTAATCTTTCTGTTGGTTGCCCCCATTCATCATTATAGCATAGTAAAGGCTTATAATGATTCGCTAAGCAAGAAAGTTTCCATGCTTCTCGACTCGCGGCAAAATCCCCTATTTCTTCAAAACTTGCTAACAAAAACTTAGGCAAAGTAGAAGCAATACGAAACATAAGCGTATCGCTAAGAAATGTATTTTTTCGACGAGTATTTTGCGCAGATACAGCACTCATAGGTATATTCCTACATTCAAATCATTCATATCATAGACTATTTGTCTTTTTAGAGTTAAGAAACATTTATCATATTCAAACAAATGCTTGTTTAACCTGTTTAGAGAGAGATAAAGAAGAATGCTATGATGCAAGATAATTTTTTCCCACTTTTCCCTCATCAACATCTTTTAGCTATTAAAGATCTGAGTGTACAAGATCTTAATACATTGCTTGATCGTGCAGAAGCAAATATTATCCTTTCTAACAAAATTGATAAAATAAAATCTACTTTGCATGGACGGACTCAAATTAATCTCTTTTTTGAAGCCTCTACGCGAACACAATCTTCTTTTGAATTAGCGGGTAAAAGGCTAGGTGCACACGTGATGAGTCTTGCGATCGGCAACTCATCTGTAAAAAAGGGAGAAACATTACTTGATACTGCTACAACTCTCAATGCGATGAAGCCAGATATACTGGTTTTTCGCCATAACAGTGCAGGAGCGGCAGCTTTATTAGCGCAAAAAGTTGATTGTTGTGTTATTAATGCAGGTGATGGTGCTCATGAACATCCAACCCAAGCTTTATTAGATGCTCTAACCATTAAAAGGGCAAAAGGTCGTATTGAAGGATTAACTGTTGCGATTTGCGGAGATATCTTACACTCACGTGTTGCCCGTTCCAATATCCTGTGTCTCAATGCTTTGGGTGCTCGTGTTCGTGCTGTTGCTCCCTCAACACTCTTACCCGCAGAAATCGCTCATATGAGTGTTGAGGTTTTTAACACGATGAAAGAAGGTCTTAAAAATGCTGACGTTATCATGATGTTGCGCTTACAGCATGAACGGATGACAGGCTCTTTTATTCCCTCTACGCGTGAATATTTCCATTATTTTGGCTTACATAAAGAAAATTTAGCCTATGCCAAAAATGATTCTATTATTCTGCATCCTGGCCCATTAAACCGTGGTGTAGAGATTGCATCCGACATAGCAGATGGACCACAAAGTATGATTCATACACAAATAGAAATGGGAATTGCAGTGCGTATGGCTGTCATGGAGGCTTTATTAGATTCACGCGCAAAGATCAGTGGAGAAAAAAAATGATAAAACCAATTGTTTTTCAAAATGCTCGTATTATTGATCCTTCGCGCGCAATCGATGAAATTGGTACAGTTATTGTTGAAAATGGACGAATTATAGCCGCTGGAAAAGAAGCTCTGAATCAGGGGTTTCCTGAAGAAGCAGAAGTTATTAACGCACAAAACAAAGCAATTCTCCCTGGACTTGTTGATGCGCGCGTTTTTGTTGGAGAATTAGGGAATGAACATTGTGAAACAATTACATCAGCAAGTTACGCGGCCGCAGCAGGTGGTATTACTTCCTTTCTTATGATGCCAAACACGCATCCAGTTATTGATAATGTAGCACTCGTTAAATTTATTACGCATACAGCACAGGAAATGTCATTGGTCAATATTTATCCCGTTGCTTCAATCACACAAGGTTTCAACGGACAAGAAATAACCGAATTTGGTTTGCTCAAAGATGCTGGAGCCGTTGCCTTTAGTGAAGGAAAAAAAACACTTCAAAATTCATCTGTTATGCGGCGTGCAATGACTTATGCACGCGATTTTGATGTTCCATTGATGCATGAAACGCAAGATAAAGATCTTACAGGGCAAGGTGTGATGAATGAAGGACTGCTTGCCAGTTGGCTTGGTCTTTCTGGCATCCCTCGCGAAGCAGAAGTTATCCCACTTGAAAGAGATCTACGTTTAGCAGCATTAACGCAAACACGCTATCATGCCGCTCAAATATCGACAGCACTCTCTGCTGATGCACTTCGTTTAGGTAAAAAACGCAGTGAGAAAATTTCAGCGGGTGTATCTATTAATCATTTATCTTTCAATGAAAATGACATTGGACAATATCGCACTTCTTTTCGCTTAATGCCCCCATTGCGTACAGAAGAAGACCGTGTAGCAATGATTGAAGCAATAAAGGATGGGATTATAGATGTTATTGTCTCTTCTCATGATCCTCAGAGTATCGACACAAAACATTTACCATTTAATGACGCGGCAATTGGCGCTATTGGTATGGAGACCTTATTGAGCGCAGCCTTACGTCTTTATCATAATGAGAGCCTATCTCTTCTACGGATAACGGAACTTTTGTCAACGGCGCCTGCAAAGCTCTTTGGACTCAATGCAGGAACACTCAAAAAAGGGGCTTATGCAGACCTTATTGTGGTTGATCTTGAAGAACCATGGGTTGTTTCGAAAGAGAAGCTCTATTCACGTTCAAAAAATACCCCTTTTGAGAATGCACGTTTTCAAGGACGCGTGCTCCAGACCTTTGTGAAAGGGAAAAACGTTTTTAAACTTGATCAACAAATTTAATGAGATTCTTAATGAATGAAGCAGAAATATTTTTTCAATCCACTCCATGGTTTATTTTCCTCATATCTTATCTCATTGGCTCGATTCCATTTGGGCTTCTTTTTACGAAATTGTTCAAAATTGGTGATATAAGAACAATCGGTTCCGGCAATATTGGAGCAACAAATGTTTTACGAACAGGAAATAAAAAGCTTGCTGCTCTAACACTTCTTTGTGATATGTTGAAAGGAACTATCGTTGTTTTCGTTATAAAGTTTTTTAGTGATCCGCTAGACAATAGTATCCTTGTTTCTCTAGCAGGCTTTTTTGTTTTCTTAGGACATCTTTTCCCCGTATGGCTTAAATTTAAAGGTGGCAAAGGTGTTGCTACCTATCTAGGAGTCTGCTTAGGAATCTATTGGCCTGCAGCAATTATTTTTATTATTGTATGGAGTGCGATTTTTCTCCTCATGCGTTATTCTTCATTATCTGCGCTTATTGCTGTTACGATCACACCGATATTTGTTTTTTATTTTTCCGCTTCTTATTTCTATTGTATGCTGATTGTGATGAGCGTATTTGTGTTTATAAAACATTCTGCAAATATCGGTAGATTATTAATTGGGGAAGAAAGTAAGATTGGTACGCAACACGGAGATAAATAAAGGAATCCTGCTTACTGATCGTCAACGTCTAAGCTGGTTACGGTTATTGCGCAGTGAAAATATTGGAGCTGTTAGTTTTCGCAATCTCATTGATCATTATAAAACAGCAGAAAATGCTCTGGCAGCGCTGCCAGAGCTTAGTAGAAAAGGGGGTGGTTCTGTATCTATTAAAATAGCAAGCTTAGAAGATGCAGAAAAAGAAATGCAAGAGGCTGAAAGATTAGGTGTCCGGTTTATTGGTATGGGAGAACCAGATTATCCAGCTTTTCTTAAGGTTACAGAAGCCCCCCCGCCGCTTATTGCTATCAAAGGTAATGTTTCAATTTTTCAAAAAACTTCTATTGGAATTATAGGTTCTCGAAATGCTTCAGCTGCGGGAAAAAAGCTTACAGCTCAATTTGCGCGTTTTCTCGGAGAAGCAGACTTTGTAACAATTTCTGGGCTCGCTCGTGGAATTGATAGCGTTGCGCATCAAGCAAGTTTAAAAACAGGAACTGTTGCAGTCATGGCGGGAGGAATTGATCATATCTATCCTCCTGAAAATAAAAAGTTGCATGAAGATATTATTGCCAACGGTGGAGCCATCATCAGCGAAATGCCCATTTCTTGGAAGCCGCGTGCTATCGATTTTCCAAGAAGAAACCGTATTATTGCAGCTCTATCACTTGGTCTCTTGGTTGTAGAGGCAGCCCTGCGCTCAGGGTCCTTAATTACCGCACGTCAAGCAGCTGAAATGGGACGGCTAATTTTTGCCATTCCCGGTTCTCCACTTGATCCAAGATCTGTTGGTACAAACAATCTTATCAAAGACGGTGCTCTACTCACCACACATCCTTCTGACATTATAGAAACACTTACGCCATTAATTTCACCGCTTCCAAATTCGCAACTCAATTTTTTTGAGGAACCATCCTCCTTACAACTTGAAAAGGAGAATTTTAATTTAGCAGATGAAAAAAACAGCGATCTCTCTTTAGCAGATGATGATGCAGCACGTGCAGCAGTTCTCTCCGCTCTTTCAACAACGCCAATCGACTTAGACACACTCAGTATCCACTCAGGTATTTCACTCCCAACTCTCTACCTCTTGTTGGTAGAACTCGAGCTTGCTGGAAAGCTTATTCGACACTCTGGTGGTTGTGTGTCATTGTCGAATCTTGATCTTCCCCAAGAGCCTCAGCACTATTAATAATGCTTTGCCCTTCTTTGGCAACCATATCCAAAAGCAATGCTAAAAGCGGACTGTGCGCCTGACGCGCCATCTGATTCATTTGCTTTGACATGTCTGTAATATATTGGATAACTTTTAAATGATTTATAAACATAATCCTCTATCCTTGAGCATTTCCCCTCCTACCTCTCAATAGACGTTATCTTAGTATTTCGCCGTATGTTTTTGTAATAACAGTGGAAAATAAATCGTGTAATTCTATATAGGGTGTACTCTAATAATGACAATCATAAGTTGTACAATATTCATGTTTTTTATATGGCTAATATTTTTTTATGTGCTCTTAAGCAATTGGCATTAGCTATTCGCGTAAAAGGCGTTTATAAAAAAATTTTTATTTCAATATTTGGGTAAAATTATGAATATCGTTATCGTTGAATCTCCAGCAAAAGCAAAAACAATTAATAAATATCTTGGATCTCAATACAAAGTTGTCGCATCATTTGGACATGTTCGTGATTTGCCTGCAAAAGATGGTTCTGTTTTACCGGATCAAGATTTTTCTATGAAATGGGATATAGATTCTGCTGCCGCTAAACGTTTAAATGAAATAGCAAAAGCCGTTAAAGAAGCTGATAGCCTTATATTAGCAACAGACCCTGATCGTGAAGGGGAAGCTATTTCATGGCATATTCTGGATGTTCTTCGTCAAAAAAAAGTTTTAAAAGATAAACCTATTAAAAGAGTTGTCTTCAATGCCATCACCAAAAAGTCTGTGCTTGATGCTATGAATAATCCACGTGATATTGATACATCCCTTGTCGATGCTTATCTTGCACGTCGTGCTCTCGATTATCTCGTTGGTTTTACACTTTCACCTGTTTTATGGCGTAAACTCCCTGGTGCGCGTTCAGCAGGACGCGTTCAATCGGTTGCTTTGCGTATTATTTGTGATCGTGAATCAGAAATAGAACATTTTATCAAAGAAGATTATTGGTCCATTACAACACAGTTAAAAACCATCCGAAATGATAGTTTCCAAGCAAGATTGACAATGTTTAATCAAAGAAAAATAGGCAAGCTTGATATTCAATCTCAAGAACAAGCAGACCAAATTCGCTTTATGCTGGAGAAAGCTCAATATCATACACTCAGTGTTGAAGCAAAACCTACAAAGAGAAATCCTTTTCCTCCATTTACAACCTCTACACTACAACAAGCAGCTTCTTCAAAATTAGGATTTTCAGCTTCTCGCACTATGCAAATTGCCCAAAAGCTTTATGAAGGCATTGAAATTAATGGTGAAACGGCAGGGCTTATTACTTATATGCGTACCGATGGTGTGCAGATAGCACCTGAGGCTATTGATTCAGCAAGAAAAGTTATTCATGAAACTTTCGGAAAAGACTATATTCCTGAAAAGCCACGTTTTTATTCAACAAAGGCAAAAAATGCACAGGAAGCACATGAAGCGATCCGCCCAACAGATTTTCAACGCAATCCTAGTCAAGTCCGTAATTTTCTCGATAGCGATCAAGCAAAGCTCTATGATCTGATATGGAAGCGTGCCATTGCCAGCCAAATGCGCTCTGCTGACATTGAACGTACAACCGTTGAAATTGAAGCACAGCAAGGAGAAGAGCGTGCAAATCTACGGGCAACAGGATCTGTTGTTCGTTTTGATGGCTTTATTTCCGTCTACACGGATCAACGAGACGAAGAAAATAATGAAGAAAATGAAACAACACGTTTACCACAAATAAACACTGGTGAAGCACTTACAAAAGAAAAAGTTGAATCTGTACAACATACCACAGAGCCCCCTTCTCGTTATTCTGAAGCTTCATTAATTAAAAAGCTTGAGGAGTTAGGAATTGGTCGTCCTTCAACTTATGCATCCACATTAGCGACATTGTGTGACCGTGGATATATTGTCATTGATAAACGAAAGCTTATTCCCGATGCCAAGGGACGTATTGTTACAGCCTTTCTTGAAAATTTTTTTAATCGCTATGTAGAATATGGTTTCACAGCAGATCTTGAAGAAAAGCTGGATCTTATCTCTGATGGCAAACTTTCTTGGAAAGACGTATTGCGAGATTTTTGGGATGGATTTAATGCATCTATTAGCAATATCCAAGAACTCCGTATAACCAATGTTCTTGATGCTTTAAATGTAACATTAGCACCTCTCGCCTTTCCTGAACGCGAAGATGGAAGTGATGTGCGTTCCTGTCCTCTTTGTAAAAATGGTCAATTATCATTAAAACTTGGGCGTTATGGTGCTTTTGTTGGCTGTTCCAATTATCCCGAATGTAAATACACACACCAACTTGGTACAGATACTGGAGAAGAGAATGAAGCTGTACGCAATGATGAACCTGTTATACTTGGTATTGACCCTGAAACAGGAAAAGAGATCTCTCTTCGTAATGGCCGGTTTGGTCCCTATATTCAACTTGGTGAAAGCAAAGAAGTTAAGCGTGCAGGATTACCAAAAGAATGGCAGGCAGAAAATGTAACCCTTGATAAAGCCTTGGCTTTACTATCCCTTCCCCGTGAAATTGGCATTCATCCTGAAACCGGAAAAACAATCACGGCTACGATTGGACGATATGGTCCCTATCTTAGCCATAATGGAAAATCTGCGCGCCTTCTTCATGCAGATGAAGTTTTTGATATTGGTATCAATCGCGCTGTTACAGTATTAGCAGAACAACAAGAAAACAAAACCAGGCAAAGCAGAACAACACCTGAAGCATTGGCAACATTAGGAGAGCATCCCGAAGGAGGAACCATTACCGTGCGCAACGGGCGTTATGGTCCTTATGTCAATTGGGGTAAAATTAATGCAACATTGCCAAAAGATAAAGATCCCATTAGTGTAACACTTCCAGAGGCACTAGAACTTATATCGGCTAAAGCATCGAGTAAAAAAACAACTTCAAAAAGAGCTTCTTCTAAAACAAAAGCAAAAATAAAAGAGACATAAATTTTGGCTAAAGGTGAAAAAAACATAAAATATCTCTCTTCATTCAAGGGGAAAACTTTTCCCAATAAGGAAGCAATCCTTTCCTTTATAATTGAGAATCCTAACCACTCAAGTAAACGAGAAATCGCTAAAGCTTTTAACTTAAAAGGCGATTCTCGTATCTGGCTTAGAGATATGTTACGTGAGTTAAAGGATCAAAATCTCATATCTAAACACCACAAAAGAGCAATAAACAAAGGAAAATTACCCCCTGTTTCTTTAGTAAAAATTAGCGGACGTGATAAAGATGGAAGTTTTATTGCACAACCTCTTGAATGGGAAGATTCTCCAAAGCCCAATATTGAAATACACTCTTTTCATCACATAACAGGAAGTAATATTGGTGTTGGAGATCATATTCTTGTAAAAGTTTTTCGAAATAAAAATTCTGAAAGCTCAAGCCATCCTTATACGGGACGAATTATTCGTAAAATTGATGTATCTCCCAAAAGCGCATTTGCTATTGTACGAAAATTGGAAAATAATCAATGGCGCCTTGATCCTATAGACCGCAAAACCAATGAACTCATTGTTGAAATGTCTCCAGAAATGAAGATTCAAATTGGTGATCTCGTTGAAGTCGAAATAAAAAAAAATACTGGTTACGGATTAAAGAGCGCAAAAATAAAGAATGTTTTAGGGCACATTAAGAGTGAGAAAACACTCTCAATGATAGCGCTTCTTTCGAAAGGAATTCCTTATATTTTTCCTGAAAGTGTTCTTGAGCAAGCCAAACATATCAAAGCTGCCAATATGGATAATCGTGAAGATTGGCGACAATTACCCTTTATTACAATTGATCCACCAGATGCAAAAGACCATGATGATGCAGTTTATGCAACCAAGGATAAGGATCCAGCAAATAATGATGGTTGGATTATTATTGTAGCCATTGCAGATGTTTCTTATTATATCAAAACAGGAAGTGCTTTAGATAAAGAAGCATTGAAACGTGGAAATTCTGTTTATTTTCCCGATACCGTTGTGCCAATGTTACCTGAACGCCTTTCTCATGATTTATGTTCTCTGCGTGAAGGAAAAGAAAGACCAGCTTTAGCCGTTCGTATGATTTTTGATGCAAACGGTAATAAACGAAAACATAGTTTTCATCGTACTATGATTCGTGTAAGAGCCAAACTTTCTTATCAAGAAGTACAATTGGCAATTGAAGGTAATATAAATGAAAAAATAACCCCTCTTTTTGAGAGCATTTTGCACCCCTTATGGGAAGCCTATGCATGCCTTAAAGCTGCGCGAAATCGTCGCCAACCACTAGAATTAGAAATTGCAGAAAAAAAGATTATTCTTGATCAAAATGGATGCATAAAAGATGTTGTGAGTGAAACACAATTAGAAGCGCATCGTTTAATTGAAGAGTTTATGATACAAGCTAATATTGCAGCTTCTGAAACATTAAAACAACATCACCAGCCGCTCATTTATCGTATTCATGAAAAACCTTCTCTTGCTAAGCAAGAAATACTTCGGAGCTTTCTTCAAAGTTTGGGGATACCACTCTCCCGCGGAAGCGAACTTACCTCAGCGCGCCTTAATAGAATTTTAGAAAAGGTCGCTCATACTCAACAACAAGAACTAGTCAATCAAGTTATTTTGCGTTCACAATCACAAGCAGAGTACAACCCTAAAAATAGTGGCCATTTTGGTTTGAATTTGCAGAACTATACACATTTTACATCACCAATCCGTCGTTATGCTGATCTCATTATTCATCGAGCACTCATTAAAGCTCTCAAATTAGGAAATGATCAATTAACAGATACACAAGAACAAAATCTTGCAGAAATTGCTACGCAAGTTTCTTTATACGAACGCCGTGCAATGATGGCTGAAAGAGAAACGATTGATCGGCTTGTTGCTCACTATTTAACGAATAAAATCGGTCGTATTTTTACAGGCCGCATTTCCGGAGTTACAAAAGCAGGTCTTTTTATCTCACTTGATAAACTCAATACAGATGGTTTTGTCCATATTTCTACACTTAAAAATGATTATTATCATTTTGATGAAGCACAACATGTTCTTGTAGGACAGCGTAGCCATAAAGGCTATCAGCTCAGTGATGTTGTAGAAGTAAAACTTATAACGGTACAACCTTTTGCTGGCGCTTTATGCTTTGAACTGTTAACAAAACCTCGTCCAATAAAATTTTCACCGACATCCTACCATAAAAACAAATTAAAAAAACAAAAGTATACTTTTTATGGGAAAAGAAAAAATTAATCTTCTTGCCCTCCATTGAATATATATGAATAATAAATTCAATTTAAGAAATGACTTATATTATATAATATTTATATATACAATCTTATTTCTTTAGTATACAAGAGGATAAATTTTATTGTTAAGTCTATAATAACCATATAAAAATCTTGCAGTTTTTTATACTTAGAAAATGAGAGAAACTGCAAAGGATAGTTTTGGCTCCCTTTCATTTCAGCTCATCTTTTCATTGTTTAAATAAACAAGAGTACCTTAAGCCATTCTCATGAAAAAAAAACCTTTTGACTCTCAAAATAATTCTTTGCGTGCAATTATTGCCGCTATTGCAACCATTGGCACTGTTGGAACAGCATTGGCAATGGGAACACAACTTGTCTCTCTTCTTATGGCAGAGAAAGGACTTTCCAACAGTACAATCGGCTATAGTGGAACAGTTGGTGGAATCGCCACAATTATTGCAGCTATTTTTACGTCTCGAATTGCCTTATGCTTAGGAATCGCTCAAACAATATTGCTTATGATGGCGATAGGATCTTTAAGTTTTTTAGGATTCTATTTTTTTGATCCCATATGGATTTGGTTTATTTTAAAGTTTATATTACATTTCAGCATGACAGTTATGTTTATCCTGTCAGAGTTTTGGATCAACAGTTATGCTCCCCCAAAAAAACGCGGTTTGATCCTTTCTATTTATGCTATTGTCTTAGGATTAGGGTTTATAATAGGTCTAACGCTGCTAGCAAAAGTGGGAACACAAGGATTTATTCCTTTTGCTGTTGGATATAGCCTTATTATACTTGCTACTATACCAATTCTTACCGCTTGGAAATTAAGTCCAGAATTTCAAAAAAATCAATATATGCCATTTTTTCGTTATCTTTTTCACGTTCCAAGTGCAATGATGGCGGTCCTTGTTTACGGGGCCATTCAAATGGGCGTATTAACTCTTATAATACCCTTTAGTTTATCCATTGGTTATAATGAGAATGAAGCAGCACATTTTATGGCAACCCTTGCACTTGGGAATATTTTCCTCTTAATTCCTATCAGCATTATAAGCGACTACGCCAAAGATCGACGCTACCCGCTGATGAGTTGCGCTATTCTAGGTTTTATAGGAACTTTTATAGTACCATGGATTCTTCAATATCCATGGATTCTGATGCTTGATTTGTTTTTTCTGGGTGGTGTATCAGCGAGCCTTTATACAATTAGTCTTGCACATTTAGGAGCCCGTCTCAAGGGGCAAGAACTTGCTGCTGCTAATTCTGCTTTTATTTTTTGTTATGGAATTGGTATGCTCATCGGACCGACCTTTATCGGAAAATCCATGGATATCTTTAAACCCTTTGGTTTTTCAATAGCCATGGCTGTTTTTTTCGGTTTATATGTCATTTTGGTGTTTGTCCAACTTATGAGAAAATTAATCAGCTCTTGACTTTTTTGAGAACATCCGTAGTGTTGCCGGAAAATCTGATGATGTCGGAAATAAGTTTTGACAGCAATAATATTTTTTCAGTATAAATAGGGTATTTACATTATGGCTAAAGCAGCAACCATTAAGATCAAGCTTTTATCAACTGCAGATACTGGTTTTTTCTATGTAACAAAGAAAAACAGCCGTACAATGACAGATAAAATGAGCAAGCGTAAATATGATCCAGTTGTAAAAAAGCACGTTGAATTTAAGGAAACAAAAATTAAATAAATAAAATTATTATTAAATTGATAGATTTTATACTCCAAAAGAAATGTGGGAGTATTGCTCTTCAAAGTTATTTTTTGAGGGATGTTTTTTTATTTCCTTAAGTTTAAAAAGTTTACTTTAAACTTTGTATGTTTTGTACGGATTTGGATAAGTTGATTTATTATTTAAGTTGCTTACATATATTCTGTATGAGTATTTGATTATTGTGATATCTAATGAAAATTTTGTCATTAAAACGAAACACTGTTTCGTCATATGAATAAAGTTTCTCGGGTCAATTATAAACAATACTAAAATAGAGTTATAATAATGTTAGCAGTTTCTTTATTTCATGAAAAAATCTTTTTCTCATTTTAATCTAAGAAGCTTTAATCTAAAAGTTATCGGTTTCAGTATTTTTGTCGCTGCTAGCATTCTTATCATTATGTCAACTTATTTTAAGAAAACTCAGCTGTTGCCTCAAAAAGAAAAATTTTCTTCTCAAAACACTGTTGAAGGAAATGCATTAATCATTGATGGCGATACCATTATGATTTCTTCAATTAAGATTCGACTAGCTGGAATTGATGCTCCTGAACTCCACCAATTTTGTGGAAAAAAAGAAGCACGCTACCCTTGTGGGCTTGAAGCAAAGAAATATTTAGAAAAACTATTAAAAAATCAAACTGTTACATGTCACTGGCAAAAAACAGATAAATATCGCCGTATTCTTGCAACATGTAAAACAAAACAAGTTAGCAATATCAACGCAACACTTGTACATAATGGTTGGGCTGTAAATTATTATGAATACCCCAAAGAAGAGCAAGAAGCTAGAAAGAAAAAGAAAGGAATATGGGCATCAAGTTTTCAACGACCAAAAGAATGGCGCAAAGCAAATCCTCGCACAGAATAAAAAAAATATTTTTTAATTTTATTTACTAATGAAACAATGTAGCCCAATTATCAAACTTGAAAAAGAGATCTATTCCTGTCGTGTTTGCGTCCAACAACCCCATTATTTTCCTCCTCTTCCTCATGAACCAAACCCTGTCGTTTATTTATCCGATACTGCTTCGATTGCAATTGCAGGCCAAGCGCCAGGGTTGCGTGTCCATGAAACTTCTATCCCTTTTAATGATCGCTCTGGCGAAAAATTGCGTAATTGGCTAGGTGTCACGAAAGAAGAATTTTATAATAAATCTCTCTTTGCTATTGTTCCTATGGGATTTTGTTTTCCAGGTTATGATAAAAATAAAGCTGATTTACCACCAAGACGTGAATGTCGAGAAATATGGCATGAAAAGATATTTCAGGCAATGCCTCAAATAAAGCTTGTTCTTGCTATTGGCAGTTATGCGCAAAAGTGGCACATTACAGAATTAAAACATAAAACCGTTTCTGCAACTGTTGGTGATTGGAGAAATATTCTTTCCATTCCTCAACCTCGAGGCTATAATGTTATGCCTTTGCCTCATCCGTCATGGCGAAATACTTCTTGGTTACAGAAAAACCCATGGTTTAACGATGAGCTTATTGTATATCTGCGTTGTTTAGTGCGTAAATTTTTATAAATTAAAATATTGAGAAAAAATATGGATCGTCTTGACCGAAAAATTTTACATCTTTTGCAAGAAAATGCGACACTTTCTGTTGCTGATATTGCTAAAAAAGTGGGACTTTCGACCACTCCTTGCTGGCGTAGAATTCAAAAACTTGAAGAAGATGGCGTCATTCAGCGTCGTGTTGCTGTTCTTTCTCCAGAAAAAGTAAACGCACACGTCACTGTTTTTGTGTCTATTCGCACAAATACACATAGTCATGAATGGTTTAAGCGTTTTTCAAAAATTGTGCAAGAATTCCGTGAAGTCATTGAATTTTATCGAATGAGTGGAGATATTGACTATTTATTGCGTGTTGTTGTGCCCAACATTGAAGCTTATGATCTTTTTTATAAAAAATTAATTTCTAAAATTGATATCCGTGATGTCTCATCTTCTTTCGCAATGGAACAGATTAAATATACAACGGAACTTCCACTTAATTATATTAAATTACACGACAAGACGCATGAACAAAACTCTTAAGATTTTTATATCCGTCTCATGATCTTTTAGGCATTCAAACTTTCTTGTTCCAAAACTGCCATTTGTGCATGTGTTAAAACAGCGGCTTTGACGATACCAGCTGCCATAGCTGCTCCTGTCCCTTCACCAAGACGCATCCCCAAATCTAGAAGTGGTTCTTTGCCAATTTTTTTTAAAAGTTTACGATGAGCTGTCTCAGAAGAAACATGTCCAACAAGGGTATGATCAAGAGCTTTTGGATGCATTTTATAAAGAACCGCTGCAGCTACTGTTGCCACAAAACCATCTAAAATAACGGGTATTTTTTCTATTCTTGCTGCTAAAATAGCACCAACCATAGCAGCAATCTCACGTCCTCCTAAGCGACGCATTATCTCAAAAGGATCATTGAAATAATCCTTGTGCAAAGAAATAGCTGTCTTAACCGCTGCAATTTTACGCTGATAAAAATCACCTTCTGATTCCATAGCATTTCCTGTCCATTCTTCCACTTCCCCTCCAAACAATGCTAAGCATAAAGCTGAAGCTATTGCTGTGTTTCCAATTCCCATTTCTCCAATACATAAAAGATCTGTTCCACCCGCAATGGATTCCATTCCAAATGCCATTGTAGCAGCCGCACTCCGCTCATCCATTGCGGCATCCTTCGTAATATTCATTGTTGGATATTCTAATGCTAAATCAAATATTTTTAATCCAAGATCATAAGCAATACAAATTTGATTGATAGCAGCTCCACCAGAGGCAAAATTTTCTACCATTTTTTGTGTCATAGATTGTGGAAATGGTGTAATATTCTCCTCTACAATACCATGATTTCCAGAAAAAATAGCGACCAAAGGTCTCGTTACGATAGGTTTTTCTGTACCCCTCCACCCCGCATACCAAACAGCAATATCTCCTAGTTTTCCTAATGTTCCTTGCTCTTTTGTTAAGTCTTTTTGCCGTTTTTTTGCCAAAATTATAGAAAACTCATCAGCAACAGGTAAATTTGTAAGCAAAGCACGAAAATCATCAAATGGACTAGCGGTCATAAGGATACCTTTTAAAATCTACAATGTTTATGAAAATCCCGTCATATATACAGGATATGAATAATTTATTGTTTTTTTAACAGTGCTTTAAAAATGTTAAATACTATGAAAGCAATAATTTCTACATTCTATTTTCAACCCTAATAACAAACGTGCAAGATTCAAAATGTTATTAATATCTTATGATTACCTTTACAGTGATACCCTTAACCTATTTTTTATTTAATAGGCATAATCAGCATGCCGTTTAATATATACATTCCAACAATTCTTATGCATAATAAAAGTTATAAACTTTCAAAAACTTATAAAATTGAAGAGATCAAAATTATCGCAAAGACATCCAAACGCAAAGGATCTCAACTTTAATATATGTTAATTATTAGGCTATTATTAAATGAGAGCATAAAAAGCTTCTTTTAAAATACATATATCTGCATTTGGTTTTGTCGCATCATTTGATAATATTTGCCTCCATCGACGTGCCCCACCCCGCCCATGAAATAAACCAATCATGTGACGTGTCACATGAGAAAGCCGCCCCCCCGATGCAATATGTCGAGCTGTATAATCACACATAACCTCAATAAGATCACTCTCACTCAGATTATTTTGCGTCTCACCATAGAGTTCAAAATCAATATGTTTTAACAAAGCTGGATTATGATAAACTTGGCGACCAACCATGACAGCATCACAGAAAGTTAAGTGTTCTTTGATCTCATCAATCGATTTAATTCCACCATTTATCCCAATGAATTTATGAGGATATTTACGTTTTAATTTGTAAACTCTTTCATAATTAAGGGGCGGAATATTACGGTTTTCTTTCGGACTCAATCCTTGCAGCCATGCCTTGCGTGCATGTATCCAGAGCGCATCACATCCAGCATTCCAAACCTGATTAGCCAAAAGATCTAACGCTAACTCTTCATCTTGTTCGTCCACTCCAATCCGACATTTGACAGTTACAGGTATAGTAACCTCTCGTTTCATCGCTTCCACGGCATTTGCCACAATGTCTGGATGTAGCATCAAACAAGCCCCAAAGACACCTGCTTGAACACGATTTGATGGGCACCCGACATTAAGATTTATTTCGTTGTAGCCAAAATCCTCAGCAATTCGTGCAGCTTCTGCTAACTTTCTCGGATCAGCCCCCCCTAGTTGTAATGCAACTGGACGTTCTTTATCGCTAAAAGCCAACAATTGTTCGCGAACACCATGAATGACAGCATCTGCTACCATCATTTCCGTATAAAGGAGAGCTTTTTTCGTTAAAAGACGATAAAAAAACCTGCAATGTCGGTCTGTCCAGTCCAACATTGGTGCTACTGCAAATTTTATAGGCGATGGAAGGTTGTAAAATATCATGAGGGTATTACTCTCACGTCCCTATAGCTCTCTCTTTATACATAGAAAAATACTTACTTTTAGTTTACGGAAAATTTTATTCTCTTATACTATCATGAGTATAATAACAGTTCATTATTTTCAATTGATATCAAGGTTTACTACAATCAATCATGATAAAACACAATATCGCATTTCTCATAGATTAGTGTTTAGGTATATAAACATGAAAAAAGAAGATTTTCACCATAATATAAAAAACTCATTTACAAGTTCTTCTTACGCTCATCAAGCCTCCATCCTTACATGATTTAGCACAGCATTTAAGATAATAAATGCTAAACTAACACATTATACAATTTTTTATAATAGATTTAATTTTCTTTAGATTTTTTTAACTTATTGTGCAAATAAATGCTACAGAAAGTATCTTTATCTTCTCCTAAAGAAAGAATAAAAATCCTTATTTCACATGAATCTAATTATAAATCATTTTTTTTCAATGAGTTATTCTTGGTAACATTCTTGAATTTCACTTTATAAGATAGACAAATTTCATCCTAAATATTCTATCTAATTTTGCCATTTTGTGATTCTTGCAAAAAAAAACTAAAATCAGGGTATAGACAACCATTGCCTTTTTAATATCTATAACTAATATCAGTATCTCTCGAAGGAAAATATTTTACAATATTGCAGATACAATCTGTAAAATGAAATGATCATAAACGTTGTTCAATCTCTTGTTGGCTTTGCATATAGGAAGAAAGAGTATCAACCTCTTGTTCATTAAATAGGAGCCCCAGTTTTGAACGACGCCATAACACATCTTCACATACTTTAGCCCATTCTTTTTCCATCAACCATTTTACTTCTACTTCATAAAGCCCATGTCCAAAATTTTTTCCTTTATTTGCCTTACCATGTGCAAAGATCACCAATGCTTCCGTACCGTAGGAGCGTGCAAGCCTGCGATGTGTAAAAGCATCTAAATCTGGCATTAAAAGAGCAATCCTATTTTCGATTGTATCTAATTTGTTATAGGGAAAATCACCCCCTGGAAGTACTGCCTTAGCCGTCCATGATGCTCCCTTTTTACCAAGCTCTTTTTCAACAAATTTCATCGCATCTTCAGCCAACTTACGATAAGTTGTAATCTTTCCACCATAAAGATTAAGTATCTTTGGTGTCGTTCCTGTTCCCATTTCTTTTAAAACATAATCGCGCGTAATTTCTTGTGCTTTTGAAGCTCCATCATCATAGAGTGGACGAACTCCCGAGTAAGACCAGACAATCGTTTCAGGCAACACTGGTTGTATGAAATATTCACTGGCTGCTGCACAAATATAATCAATTTCTGTATCAGTAATATGAACGTCAGCCGGATCTCCTTGATAATTACAATCTGTTGTTCCAAGTAAGGTAAACTCTTCTTGATACGGAATAGCAAATATAATACGCCCATCACCATTTTGAAAAATATAAGCACGATCATGAGTATAAAGCTTGGGAACCAAAATATGAGAACCTCTAACAAGCCGTACTGGTGAATGTTCTTTACAATCTAATATGCTTGCTAAAACATGATCAATCCAAGGACCTGTCATATTCGCGACATAAGAAGCTGTGACACTATATTCTTTGCTACTTAACTTGTCTTGAAGAAAGATACGCCATTTATTGTCTTCTTTTTTTAAAGAGAGAACTTCTGTTCGTACTTTTATATCAGCTCCCCACTTTTCTGCATCACGAGCATTGCCAATAACTAAACGCGCATCATCTACTCTTGCATCAGAATATTCAAAACCTCTCTGATATTCTTTCTTCAGTGTAGAGCAAAATTTTTGTGAAAAATTAATCGTTTTACTGCGCCACAATTTCTGATTCCAATTCCCTAAATAATCATAAATAAAAAGTCCAAAACGCAACATCCAAGCAGGGCGCAATTCTTTATGATAAGGAAGGAGAAAACGCAAAGGACGCACAATATGTGGAGCCATACGTAAAATAATCTCGCGTTCTTTCAATGCTTCACGAACAAGTTTGAACTCATAGTGTTCAAGATAACGAAGCCCACCATGAATAAGCTTTGTTGACGCACTTGAGGTCCCAGATGCAAGATCGTTCATTTCAGCCAATCCCACTTTAAATCCGCGTCCTGCTGCATCTCTTGCCAATCCACAGCCGTTTATCCCTCCTCCAATGATAAACAGATCATAATGTGTTGTGGTTTTCATAATTTCACTTTTCATTATTTAATTTTGTTTCTCAGTACTCAATAAAGCAACAGGAAAAAATAATACAAATGTTCTTCATTGTATTATCAACGTACTTTTTCCTAAAATAAACACGCACAAAAAGCTTTTGATACCCTTATACATCAAAACAACATTTGACAAATTAAAGAGATTTTTTTTATCTTTTACAAAACATAATCCTTACCAAGCCAAGGTTTATCATATGAAATCTTTTTAGAGAAAAATTGATGTTTTTTCTCATTCTTAAAGATACACTATAACTAAATGCTTCATTGCACATAGATAGCGCTTTTCATATAGTTCACTCAATGACACCCTAAAAAATGTGAAGGTATACAAATGAATTATCACTCTCAAAACTCGAAAATAACACTTTTTTCAAAAATTTTAGTCATAGTTATGTCGAGTATTTTAATCTTTTTACCTTCTTTATCAAACGCAACATCACACTCAAAAACAGCAAATGATTTAAGCTTAGAAAAGCTTAAATCACAACTTTTGGAAGATTCTAGCTTTTTATCTAAGCTTAAAGAAAAAATGATACCACATACTGATTCTCATCATATTCAACAAATCGTCAGAGAGTATCTTCTTACTCATCCAGAAATTATGATTGAAATGCAGCTTATTCTTCAAGATAAGCTGGAAAAACAGAATGAATACGAAAACCAAAAACAAACTTCTGTCATTCATTCATTAGAAAAAGAGATTTTTCATTCTCCTCATGACGCTGTTTTGGGAAACCCAAATGGTAAAAGAGTGCTTGTCAATTTTTTTGATTACAACTGTGGTTATTGTAAAATTTCCTATTCAAATATAGAAGACTTGATAAAAGAATATCCAGATTTAAAGGTTATTATCAAGGACTTACCAATTTTAAGCTCTGATTCTATGGCAGCCCATACTGTTGCCTACGCATTTCGAAAACAATTTCCAGAGAAATATCCTCAGTTTCACAAAACGCTTTTAATGTATCAGGGTCGTGCAAATGAAGCTAAAGCTATTAAAGTAGCTGTTTCATTAGGAGCAGATGAAAAAAAACTACATAATGCAATAAAAGATCCCACTCTGCAAAACGCTTTTAAAAAAAACATTCAAATTGCCTCTGCACTTCATATTACGGGAACACCTTCTTACATCATTGGTGATAAAATATTCATCGGCGCAGCCAGACAAGATATTCTAAAACAAGCGATAGATAATACACAGTGAATACCTGATCCGTTTTAGGAAGAATACTGTAAATGAGGTAATTTTATGCTTTCTCTTTTTTGATAACAGGCTTATAAGTGCAATTTTACGTAAAGCAGATACAAGTTTTAAATTGCAAAGTATAATGATTTAAAGGAAATAAAAATCTTTAAAGCCTCAAAAGATGTCATCCCTAATCTAGAGATATTCGGTCATAAAATGAGATAATGACGATCTTCATTGATCAAGGAGTTAGAAATAAAATGGCAACAAAAAAAATGGATTCGGCAAAAACCGCAATTGATACGAAAATTATTCGTGATCTTGCTGAAATTTTGAATGATACAAATTTAACGAACATTGAAGTTGAACAAGGGGAGCTTCGTATTTGTGTCTCACGCCAAAATACCTTAACTTCTTCTGAGCAAGCAATCTATGCCCCTGTTTCTACTCCTACTTTTTCTGTAACATCTTCTCCAGTTCCAACAGCTGAATCTCCTATACAATCTATCCAAGAAGATAAATCAAAAAACACAATAACCTCCCCAATGGTTGGAACAGCTTATCTTGCACCCTCACCAGGCGCACAACCTTTTGTAGAAGTAGGACAAAATGTTTCTGAAGGGGAGACATTACTTATTATTGAAGCCATGAAAACAATGAATCAAATTTCATCACCGCGCTCCGGTACGGTAACCACTGTTCTTGTCAAAGATGGTCAACCTGTTGAATTTGGTGAACCACTTATTATTGTTGAATAAAGCGAGGGGCAACCATGATTCGAAAAATCCTCATTGCTAATCGAGGAGAAATTGCTCTTCGCGTTTTACGTGCATGTAAAGAACTTGGCATAAAAACCGTGGCTGTTCACTCTACCGCTGATGCAGATGCAATGCATGTTCGTCTTGCTGACGAAAGTGTTTGTATTGGCCCTCCTCCCGCTCGTGATTCTTATTTGAGTATTCAGCAAATTATTGCTGCTTGTGAAATTACAGGAGCGGATGCTGTTCATCCAGGTTATGGCTTTCTTTCTGAAAATGCAAAATTTGCAGATGTTCTAGAAGCCCATGATATTACATTCATCGGTCCAACAGCTACTCATATCCGCATCATGGGCGATAAAATCGAAGCAAAGAAAACCGCCAAAAAACTTGGTATTCCTGTAGTTCCAGGTTCAGATGGAGCAGTCACTGAAGAATCAGATGCTTTACGCACTGCTCGTGAAATTGGTTATCCAGTTATTATAAAAGCTTCTGCCGGTGGTGGCGGACGTGGTATGAAAGTCGTTCATTCTGAACAAGAATTTTCTATAGCTCTCAAAACAACGCGTTCAGAAGCGAAAGCTGCTTTTGGTGATGACGCTGTTTACATAGAAAAATATTTAGAAAAACCCCGTCATATTGAAATTCAAGTCATAGGTGATGGTGCGGGAAATGCTATTCATTTAGGAGAACGCGATTGTTCACTTCAACGACGGCATCAAAAAGTATGGGAAGAAGCTACGTCACCTGCACTTAATGAAACTGAACGGAAAAAAATTGGAAATATTGTTGCAAATGCTTGTGCCCAACTTGGATATCGTGGAGCTGGTACTATTGAATTTCTTTATGAAAATGGCGAATTTTATTTTATTGAAATGAATACACGTTTACAAGTCGAGCATCCTGTAACTGAAGCAATTACAGGTATAGATTTAGTCCACGAACAAATCCATATTGCATCAGGCTGTAAACTTTCAGTGACACAAGATGAAGTCTGTTTTTCTGGTCATGCCATTGAATGCCGTATTAATGCAGAAGATCCTATTAACTTTACGCCATCACCTGGAACCATTACACATTTTCATACACCTGGAGGTTTAGGGATTCGTGTTGATTCAGGCGCTTATTCAGGTTATCGCATTCCTCCTTACTATGATAGCATGATTGGAAAGCTGATTGTTCATGGACGTACCCGTTTAGAGTGTATGATGCGTTTACGGCGTGCTTTAGATGAATTTGTCGTCGATGGGATAAAAACTACACTACCTCTTTTTCGCGATCTTATTAATAATCAAGATGTTGCTGATGGTAATTATAATATTCACTGGCTAGAAAATTACCTTGCTCATCAATCAAAGTCTTCAGATTCGTAATTCGATAGCAAAACGGTGCATTCTTATAAAAGATTCTATAAGATATCAACATAAGGATAGTTCCAACCTTGCTGTAAAAAGTGGAAAAAGGAAATAAATTGGTTATTTTTTACATAGTTTTCTTTTAATATACATAAAATTTAATAATTTTCTGTTTTCCTTTTTGTTAGTTTGTGCTAACTCCTACATGGTTACGCCCTTATAGCTCAGTTGGTAGAGCACCTGATTTGTAATCAGGGGGTCGGGAGTTCGAGTCTCTCTGGGGGCACCATTTTANACTGCCATGGCTAGAAGAGGACATAGACAAATATTATCACCGTTGGTCATATGGTACACATGAACGCGTCTGGATTGATGTTCTTCTTTATACAGGCTTGCGTCGTGGTGATGCCGTTCGTATCGGCTGGAAAGACGTAAAAGATAATATCATTTATCTCAAAACAGAAAAGAGCCAATTTAAAACAGATGTTTTTCTTCCTATTTTACCAGAACTAGAGGAAACCCTTAAAATTGGTCCCATAGGTAATGAAACATTTATTTGTGGTAAAGGTGGAAATAAGCTTGTCAAAGAAAGTTTTGGCAACCTCTTTCGTGAAGCATGTAATGCGGCGGGTATTAAAAAATCAGCGCACGGATTGCGAAAATTAGCAGCAANATCTTTATATACTTTGAATCTTGTTGCTAAAGCCTGATTCGCTCTCTGGGGGCACCATTTTTTTGTAAATAAATTTTTTATTTTACATATACTTGTGAATGAATCGGCTTTAACCTTGTCTGTTAAAGTTTATGCTTTTTGCCTCTGCATAATTTAGCGTTTTTAAGTTCTATTCTTGAAAAACTATGCAATACCTTAACAAACTATCTATTGATCTAAGCATTCAATAATCTTTTCTTCCATTCAAATTAACTTTTTGCTTATCCCAAAGAAAAAGCACTATAGAACCTAATTTTCAGTTATATCTGGAAGAGATTTTAAACTGTCGATGCAAATCTTACATAATGTTTTATTCAAATAGTGTAAATCAGCCCTTTCCTCCAAGGTACTTTTTAGATGCACTAAATATCTGAATATTTTTATTTAAAAAATTAAAATCTTTTAAAGAGCTTTCTTATTGAATTGTACTTAATTTAAACTCAATAAAAACTTTCCTTGAATATATATGTCATTCTTACAAATTTATCTCTCATAAACTGTCAGAGTAATAACATTTTCTTTTCGCCAATATGAACGATCTAAATAAAATAAATATCTGGAAAGGTAAAATAATTCAAAAATACACGACCGGAATTTAATATAATTTATCAAACATTTTCAACTAAACATTTCTTATTATTACGAAAACGATTGTTAGAACTTAAAAAAATATTGCTTTGTAAAAAATTTTTAAACAGGAAAAACTATCATGTAAAAAAATGAAACTCTTAGATAACACACTCAAAGAATTAACTTATGAAGAATTATTTTAATTGAAACTTAAATAGTTTTACAAAGAACGCTTTAAAATGCGTATTAAAATGATTGACCTTTTACAAGAAATTTGTCAGAAAGCATATCTAGTTTGGAGGGGTGGCCGAGCGGTTTAAGGCACCGGTCTTGAAAACCGGCGTGCAGGAGACTGTACCGTGGGTTCGAATCCCACCCCCTCCGCCACAGCACTTTTATGGTGCTATAACTTATTGATTTCATGTGTGTTTTTTCAAGGTGCGGGATTCGTANAATGAAACATTTATTTGTGGTAAAGGTGGAAATAAGCTTGTCAAAGAAAGTTTTGGCAACCTCTTTCGTGAAGCATGTAATGCGGCGGGTATTAAAAAATCAGCGCACGGATTGCGAAAATTAGCAGCAACACGTGCAGCCAATGCTGGTGCGACAGTTTCGCAAATGAAAGCGCTTTTTGGCTGGACAGAAGATAAAATGGCATCTCTTTATACCAAAACAGCCGATAGAAAACGCCTTGCAATAGAAGCCATTAAAAAACTTCAAAAAGGTTAGAGCAACGGGCGGAAGCTAAAAAACTAAAGCCCCGTCAAAATTATAAACGAAATCAAAGCGACGTTTGATGTGCTTCAGAAACCAGAGGAGAAATAGGTGGTTGTGTCTGTTGCATTGTTTGCCATAAATTATAATTTGTTTGCATATCCAGCCAAAATTTCGCTTTACTAAAACCAGCTAGTTCTAATTTCACTGCAAGTTCGGTACTCATAGAGGCATGTCCGTTAATCACTCTTGATAGAGAAGCTCTTGTCATATGGAGATGATTAGCTAACTTTTGTATTGTTATCCCCATTTCGTCTAAGAAAGCTACTTTTAGAACTTCGCCCGGATGTGCGGGGTTATGCATCATTATTTTCGTTCCTTTCATCAATGGTAATCTTGATAATCAACAAGCTCCACATCTGTTCCTATAAAGCGAAAAGTAACACGCCAATTTCCATTCACCCATATAGAATAGTATCCTGTAAGTTCACCTTTAAGAGGATGCATTTTAAAGGCAGGTGCTTTCAACATTTCGGGCGTGGTAGCACTTGTTAAAGCCGTTAAGATAACGCGTAATTTCTTTACGTGATCTGGTCGAATAGCTTTTGTGGAACCTGTTGTATAAAATAATTTTAAGCCCTTATGTCTGAAACTCACAATTGCCATTAGCACCCCTTATCGTATACTATTACTATACGATTTATAAAAATAAGAGTCAAGTAAGATACTGGAAAATCTGATTACATATTTGGATAAAATGATTGAGAATAAGCTATAAAAAAGTTCGGGATAGACATAAAAATAAGTTAATAAAATCAATGGAATTAAAATTCCCTTACCTTTATATAAGTTATTGATTGCATATAAATGTAGCATTCCCACCCCCTCCGCCACAGCACTTTTATGGTGCTATAACTTATTGATTTCATGTGTGTTTTTTCAAGGTGCGGGATTCGTAAATAAAGGTTCGGGAATAGGATTCTCGAACATGCTTCTACGAAGCGCATTCTTTTTGCCAGCTTTCTCTAATAATTTTTTTAATAGTTCTAAATCTTCTTGTGAAATAATGTTTATCAGTCTAGAGAACATACCAACAGCTTCACATCTGAATGTATCAGAAGGCTTTATAGTGAAACTTTTGCGACAAGCATCCGATTCTCTTCTCAAAATTTCTGCTACCTCTTGATCTAAAGTATAGAGTTCAATTATCTTTTCCTCTAATCCTACAGGAACAGATCTTTTGCCAATTTCTACAGATGATAAAAATGCTACAGATATATCTAATTTTTTAGCCATATCTAAAAGGCGTTCTGAATGATCAATGCGAAGTTTGCGTAAGGTTTTACCAAATGGTGTTGGCATCTAAAAAATCCTATTAAAAAAGAAGCTCTCTCGTGATTCTAGCAGAAATTCTCAGGTTTTTGTTAACTGATTTTTTACTATAATGGTTTTTTTAATTTTTTGAAAACCACTGCTTTAAATGTGCAATGACATTATCTAGCGCGTCCATGAGGCGTGCAAAATCGAGGATAAGCAAAAAAAGAAAAAATGCTATCCACTTCATCAAGCGAGACATCATTTTCACGCTTTGATAGGTGATGATCATTTCTTGAAGCATTTCTTTTTCTGATTCTGTAAGCTCTGTGTGTTTTTTGGATTTTTTTCTAACCATGTTTCCACCCACACAAGCGTTCACCTAGAGTATTGTGCTTTAAGATCTCTCTTGCTAAATTGGAACTGATGGCGTTCAGATCTTTCTTGTCTAAATAAATTGGCAACCAGCCAACACAAGAAGAAGCATATTTATTTGTCGCGCAACCAGTGAGAGAGAGCAGCACGCATATCAGCATCACTTTTTTGATTAACTTCACTTTCCACCTCAAGCCGTGTTGTGGCTGCTTTTAAAGCTTTTTCTGTTTGCTTTTGTTGCTCTACTTTTTTCCCAAGAGTAAAAGCTTTTGCTAAGGCAATAAAAAAAGCGGCTAAAGCCGCACCTGTTACCATCAAGTTTCTTTTCATCCATAAGATCATAGGCGGTGCTCCTGAAAGCGTTTAGCAACAAAGAAAATGCCAGTACATGCCGCTAAAACCATAATGGCGGCTAAAGCCCATTGGATTGGTCCATTGCCCGCTAAAAACCCACCAAGACCTGAGAAAGAACCAATAATCGGTGCCAATGCTTCTGCTTTGAGAAACCCTGTTGGTTGTTTCGTTTCTACTGTTTGATAATTAGAAGAAACATAAGCCCCTTTCGCCCATAGCCCTGCCTCTGCTACACGCCGGTGTACGAGACCTTGTAAACGTTTGCCTCCCGCTTTGGTCCATTTCTGCAATTCGGTTGGTACCGCTTCATAATCCCCCCGATTAAGCCTTTTAAGCAATGTAGAGTTTTGGAAAGCTGCAATACCCACATTATAACAAAAGGAAACAAGAGCGCCGAACTGCTCGTCGCTTAAATTCACACAAACTGCTTTTTCTACCGCCCTCTCATATTGCCGCAAATCTGCTAAAAGCATGTTTTCAGCTTTTTTTTCTGTAATCACCATACCCTCAACAACTGTTGGTTGACCGGCTTTTTTCGTATGACCATAACCAATCGTCCATATGCCAGAAGCATCTTGATAAGCCTGCAAGCGCAAACCTTCCCACTTTTTTAAACAGTATAAACAGTCTTTACTTATTTTCCGTGCCATTGTTCAATTCACCTTATAAATATACCTTTATGAGTACTGCTCCATCACCGCCGTCGCCGCCAATTTTGTCGCTTCCGTGTTTCCCATCAAAATATCCACCGCCGCCGCCGCCACATTCTTTACCACCTCTACCACCGTTACCACCTTTGTAACTCTCACCACCCTGCCCCATGATAGAACCCTTACATTTACCGCCGCCGCCGCCGCCGCCGCCAAGAAAAGAACTTCCACCAGTACCAGCTCTCTTGCCGTCTATTCCACTCCCTCCACCATTACCACCAGAAAAAATAAAGCTTTCACCACTGCTGCCCTCCCTGTTTCCTCCTCCATCGCCGCCTTTCCCTCCAAAGTTAACGAGAGTCATGGAAACGGAATATCCTCCTTCTGCTGTAACAAGCCCTTTAATCATTGTTCTACCACCATTGCACAAAATGTTACTGTCATTGCCTTTACCACCACGACCAATGTAAGCTGTTTTTAATTTATCTAAATCAGAACCTTTCATTTTAACATGCACACATTGACCACCGCCGCCGCCGCCATCCTTAACGCCACCACCTCCACCGCCCCAAGCCCATACTTCGATATCGGTGTCAGCAGTAATACCATCCGGCAATGGAATATCTCCGCTTTCTGTCATCAGAATTTCAACAGGTTTTCTAACCCCGCCACCATTGTTGCTGCCGCCGCTGCTATTGCTACTATTTGCTTTGATTGAAGCCATCAGTTTGGCTGGTGAGATAAGTGCATCCACTGTTTTTGTGCCATCAATCCAGTCTTGTTTGGCAAGAGGTTGAATGAGATCAACTTTTTTCTGTACACTATGTGCTGTATCTTGCGCTTTATCGGCTGCTGTTTGCGCAATATTTGCCTCAGCTTTTGCACTGTCTCCCGTTTTTTGTGCTGTCTCAGCCGTTTTTTTTGCATCTACTGCATAAGCTTTTGCATCATTTGCTGTTCTTAATGCACTATCTGCAACGTTCTTCGCTTCACTTGCAACATGAATCCCTTGTTGTGCAACATCTTCAACTTTATCAATTTTTGCAATCTGTGCACGTTCTGGAGGAGTTAAGATAAGATGCTTTTTCCCTTCCTTCATATTCTCCATATCAAATACATCTTTTTCTATTTTATCTGGATCATAAACTGATTTTGACATACCAAAAGACTTTGAGCCTACAAAATAACGAATGGTATTTTTGAGATCTACCGGAGATATGGGATAATAAACACCTTCATCTCCCCTCCGCCATTTTTCCATCGTTGGCTGCGTAGAACTCAACCATCGTAGCTTTGATCTTTCCTCTATGGTTAAGATCTTTTTGGTAGGACCCTCGTGCATATTTTCCATAGAAAATGCATTTGCCCCCACATTGTCGGGATCATATGTAGCAGCCTTCATATCGCCAATCCCTAAAGGCGATATTTTTACCCAGCCAGCGCCTGATAAAATCGCATTCTCATGCGCTTCACCACTTGCTTCAATATCGTGAATTGTGACCTTATTTTTGTAAGCAAGAGCTCCAATATCTCTCTTTGCAATAGCATCATCAGCCTTTTTTCCTTGAGCAGCGGTTGCAAAATATTCTACCTCATAAGCTGCTGCACTCCCCACTGAAACAGGTGCAAGAGCCTTACTATCTAAAACACCTTCTTTGACTTCTTCTTTTGTTGCTGGTTCAAGCTTAAATATATGTGTGTGATAGGGTAATGGCATCGCGTTTCATTCCTTAATCAGTTCGTTGTCTTGTTGTGTGAGAGAGAGGACTGCAATTCATCAATCAGTTTTTGCATGATCTCTATGCGTTGATCTGTCGCTTCTTTATATTCTGCCAAAGCGCTTAAAAGATCATGCTGTATGTCGCTTTTGACAAGATCAAGTACCTTATTTAAGGGTGCATGAACCATTCGATTGCTTGCATAAAAAAGGACGCGGATTTGCTCCGCGTCCGCAATATCATCAATAGCAGACGGATTATTGATCATTTGAAAAACTCACGATTTTATGGCATAAACAACCGGTACATTAACAGGGCGTGTTTCTGCCTCGCCCGTTGAAGAAATAGTTACCTTATGCGTGTGCACTCCAGCAGGTTGTGTATCTTTTGTATAATATGAATTACCAAAAGCAGGATTTCTGCCACCTATTTGACCAACTCTTGTAACCATAGAATAATCATGCTTATGCGTATGTTGACCTGCCTCTTCAATGGTACAAGCATGTGTATGAGATTTAATGCTGTCTTTTTGCACCTCTGCGAAGTCTCTATTTTGATCTAAACCGCGCCCATTATCAAAGCCGCGCAAAAACATTCCTCTAAAGTCTGGAACTTTAAAGGTTGTATCGCTGTTTTTTCCCCATTTATCCCCTATCGCCTTGAATAATTGCGGATAATCCTTGCGTTCATAAGTAGCGCCATCACATAAAAGCCAGCCGTTTGGGACTTCTTGCATAGCAAAGGTCGCAATAAAACCACAAGGAAAGGTTTCGACCTTCGGTGGTGGAATGGGGGTAGGGTTTAAAAGATACCAGCCATCAAGACCTTTTGTTGATACGCCATCATTATAGACTATTTCATAAATACCATTTGTTTGTAACTCACCACCTGTTAATGGTACTATCCCTGTGCTGGTGGCTTTATAGAGTGGCTTTGCTCCTATATTATTCATGTTTATTGTTGTCGTACCAATATTTATACCACGCGCCTTAAAGCGGATAATGATATCGTTTTTATATTTCGCTATCGGCGACACCGTCGTCAACGTGATTGATGTTGTTTGTTCCTTTCCATTCACAATAAACTTTGAGTCAAGAGAACCACCATTATCGGCAAGATATTCACGTATACGCTGCATCATGACCCGCGCACTATCATTAACAGAACTAGGCGGCTGCCCTTCTGCCCAATTAATGATACTATCGGAATTCGCATTTTGATCAGCTGTGAGTGACCAGTCATAAATATCAGACATGATAAGCCCCCGTTCTTCTTAATAGCTCTTCGCGCAATTGCTCTTCTTTTTGCCGCCCATAGGAACCAACAGATTGCCGCCTAGAAGGATCAATAAGAGGTGTTAAATCTGTCGGTCCCCCAGTCGATTGTGAGAAACCCGCCATGACTGGTTGCTGTAACATTTGTTGCTGTACCATCTGTGCCTGCTGTTTTTGTCGTTCTCCATTCTCTCTCATTAAATGAAGCAAACCGGAAAAGCCCTTTTTAAGAGCACCTGCATCAATACCTTGTGCTTGCAATGGTGTGGTTTCCATAATCTGTCCTGTTAAATTGTCTCTGCTTTCAGGTGCCATCATTCTGTTTGGGAATGGCGTGTCATATGCCATCAATTGGTTGCCCCCTTGATCACCTTGACCCACTTGATTACCTTGAAGTGTCTTTTGAAGCCTCTCAAACCCACGCAAAGGACCCACCTCGTTTGGTGCTGCTTGTCCATTGCTTTGGTTTTGCTGTATCGTTCTCTTCAAAGCATCTCCCGTTTTATTGTAAAGCCCATAAATATGATTCATAAAATCCCCTGCTGTAGCTTCCATATTGCCACCATTGAGTGTGACTGCCTGTCGACCTAAAAGCTGGCTTGCTGGAATATGTGGATTTTTGATAAGCTTTACTGCCCCTGCTGCTCCTTGTTGGTGTGCGAGGTAAAGCTCTGCCTCTGATGGCTCTCTGCCTAATGCTGTGACTAAATAACGCGTATTATCCTTCGTTAACCGTGCCATAGCATCGGTTGCTTGAAAGGGATCAAACTTGTCATTCAGTTGATAGTGTTTTGCTGTTGAATCGAGAAATTGATACAGCCCCCCTGCACTGCTGTTCTTATTTTTTGCATTTGGATTACCATTACTTTCTATCATAGCAACACGTTCAAGAAAGCTTTCTGGTAAACCATATTTTTGTGCTGCCTGTGAGATAGCACGCTTCACTTTAGGATGAAAATTGATCATTAGTTTATAACCGTTCTATCAACGCTGCTATTCAAAATAATGCCAACAAAATTAATGAATTTCGTATAATTTTCTCGTGTTATTAAGCGTTTCTTTTCTGCTTCATGAAACGTCTTAATTAATTCAATGGCTTTTTCTCTTGCTAACCCAAAATCTCCTTTTTCCCGCGCTGTTATAAGCGCTGCAATATCTCTCTCAGTATCTTTATGGACGCTTGAGAATTTGCGTCCAAATTCTCTTGCGAAATTTTTTACAACTGCCTTGATGAAAGCAATCTTTCCTATACCCATAGTCTGTTGTGCCCCCCTCTCTTCCACTTCACCTATATGGTTTGGCAATCGTGCAAAAAGCTTTGTTCTTTCCACTTCTGGTCGCAACACTTTCATAAGTTGCTTAGCTTTATCTTCACCAAAAATACGCTGTAATTTTTCTTGACCATTTTTTGTGTCAAACAAACTCAAAAGATTGTGGTCAAAATTCTGTGCATTGCCTGCCGCATGTTCTACTTGCGACCGTATACCTTTTTGAAACGCCTCTTTTTCCATCAACCCAAAATCCGAAAGTTGACTGTTGATTGTGTCGAGATTAACGCTCTTCTTCAGCGCTTGCTCTCCCTGCTCGAGGGCATCACCAATAGTACGCTCGTCATAATAAATTTTCCGTGCTTTAACATAATCTGGAGAGGACGTATCCAAAACGTCCAGAATGCGTTGTTTGAACAGAGTCAAATCTCGCGCATATCCTTGTTTTCCTTTGATGCGCGCAGAATTAATTTGATCATCCAAAACCTCTTTCATCTTATGTAAAATTCGCATATTCAGCTTTGGATATCCATTGCTCCCTATAACTGTTGCATCCGCTTCATTTGGCATTTGCGCAATTGCTTTTTTATAGGCTTTTTGGAAGGCAGGAGTTTCTTGCAACCGCGATAAATCTTTACTGACAGCATTAGAAATAGGAGAAGCTTTCGCCCTCTCATAAAATGGTTCAGCCTTTTTCTGTGCTTGTTTGATAATCTCTTGCTTTAAATTAAGCGTATCTACTTTTGGACCCATCACATCTGTCAACGCATTCTTTACCCGCAATGCACTCGCATCTTGCCTTTCATTCAAACGATTACTTATGAGCGAATATGTATCATGGTCTTTTTTTGCTGCCTTAAAAGCTCTTGTAGCAAGCCCATCATGAAGATCAATAATCATTGAATCAGGACCTCGCTGTTTTAATGCCCTTTCAAGTTTATCAACACCTTCATCCCCTAAAGTTTGGCTTACATCCCTAAGCGCTCTATTGCTTACCTGAAATGCTTCTTTTTCTGGCATTAGCGCTGCTTTTGCTGCCATTTCAGCTGGGCTTATAGGTCCTCTCAATGCTGCTTTAAGTGATTTTGTCACAAAAGGTGTCACTTTTGATACACCACTGGCAACAAATGGTGTTGCAACGCCTAGCCCTGCACCAAACCCAGCAGACACTAGAGTATCTGCAAGCCCTTCTCCCTCACCACTGCCTGCTATTCCACCATAAATGGCTCCAGTTTTTGCTGCACGCCCCAAGCTAAATTTTGCCGCCTCTTTACTTGCTACTGCTTTCATTGCTGCTTCACCTGCAGCTTTTGCCGCTGCCCGTTCCGCACCCTCTGCTAAAGCAGATTGCACCGCCCTTTCTCCTGCTGCTAAAGCTTTACTGGTTATTTGTGCTCCTGCAACACCAGCTCTACCTCCCAGCACAATATCAGCCCCAATTGCCGCACGAGTAGCAGCAGGAGCGCCAAGACCTGGTATTAGAAAAGGAATTGCAGCGCCCGCTAAATTCCCCGCAAGAGATGCATAAAACTGATCTCGGTTCGCCGCTCTTTGATAATCACGCCATCGCTTTGTTACTTCATTATATTTTTTGACTGCCTTATCTGTTCCATTCCACACTCCCTCCCAAAGTGCTGATGCCAACCCTGCAGCTTCATCATCATAGCCTAGTGTTAACCCATGAAGAGCTCCCCATCCAAAAGCACCCGCAGCACTTGGATGTGGACCATCTTCTTCTGTTTCCTCTGTTGCACCTTTATTTCCTGTAACAGAACCCCTTAACCTTTCCTTATTTTTTGAAAAAAGCTCTTGAAGCTGTTCTGGTGTATAGTCACTTATATGCCCAATGACTCTTGTGTTTTTACGATTAATAAGAGGGGGGATTACTTCAGCCATTGGTTTGTTTCTCCTTAATGCGTCCATCTCTATCAACGAACAACATGCCTTCCGGCAATGCTTCTATCTGTTTTTCTAGTGGATCATTTGACTGTGCATGATTTCCCTTATAAGCATCTTGCCCATAGGCGGCTCGAACGAGCTCGTTTGTTGCTTCTGCACCACCAAAAAGAATTGCGCGCGTTGCTGCATTGGATTTATTGAAAGTGTCAATAACTGTTTTTAAAGATTTCTTCATTTGCTCTGCAGAAAGATCTTGATACAACGCCGCTACAGAGTTTTGCAATGCTTGCAATTCCATATTAGACAAATTCCCAAAGCCAGATGCGCCATTTGGTGAAAATGCTTTTGCTTTTCTCAAGGCATCAAGCCCGATACTTGCCTTCAATGAATCGAGCATATGCCCAAAATCTTTTGCCTTAGAATTAGGAAGGATCGACATTATAGGACCAGTGAAACCAACAACATGCGGGTGTTCCTCAATAGTTTTTAGCAATTCTTTAGATGCTGAGAGTATACGATTTGACCTGTCTGCTGTTTCCAGAATTCGCATTTGCATTTGTTGGTTTTTACGCTCCTCCTCCTTCTGTTCTTGAATTAATTTATGTTCTGAACCACTGCCTGCAATTGGCACCGCACGTATGCCACCAAGTGCATTTTCATCCTTAACATACATATAACCTGATTCAGGCTTTGACAGCATGCCATCGGTATTCCCCCCTAATCCAGAAGTAGTGGAACGCTGTCCTCCTTGGACAGGTATAATTTTCCCTGTGCTTGTTGAGACTTGGAAAGTCATATCCTCAGGCAATCCCTGCTCTGCCTTTTCTTCTGATGTCAATGTTCTATAGCCTTCTTGAGGGCTTAACGTGTTGCCTATGATTTTCATGGCAAGATCTGGATATTGCGTGAGTGCTTGCGCATCTTCATCGCTATACCCTTTAGAGCGTAAAAATTGCAAAGTTTGTTTATGTTGTGCGCGTTCCTTGTTGCCCTGCCGCATAAGGATAGATGCATTTGAAAAACTTTCTTGTGGTGTCTTTCCTAACGCAAGCCCTGCAAAAAAATCCATTAAATGCTCGGAAAATTCTGATTTTCTAAAACGCTCCCATAAGCTACTTGGATTTGCTCCTGTCTGAACAAAGTTATCAAGTGACTTGATATAATCTGTTTTTTGTTCAAGATCACCACTTGCTTTTAAATGCTCCTCTTCTGGTAAGTGTGCATTCAAATGTTTTTCTTCTCCTATAGGTGCATCAAAAAGCTTTTCCTCATCATTTCCAGAATCGTTTTTCAAAGAGTTTTCCGCTATAGATTTCTCATTAAGTTGAGCAATATAATCCATCACATCTTTTTGCTGTCGCCCAGCTTCATCCCCACTAGACTGATCAATGTTCGCAACAAGTGGAGATTGAGGAATCATTGATGCAACACCTCCCTGATCTGAGAAGTCATACTTTTGTTGCTCTGGCGCCTCTTGTATCTTAACAGTATCCTTTGAAGCATCCGGTAATGGAGGCATTTGGCGCTTTAAATCATCCGTAGACATAATCAATTCTGCTGGCGTTTTTTTCCCAACTTCTCCTCCTCCTGTTTGAGCACCGCGAATAAGCTCTGTAGGACTCAATTTTTGTGGAGTATTATCCCCATTGCTCGCATCAAAAGGGTTTGTGCTAAAAGCAACACGTTCTAAAAAACTTGGCTTGTATCGCCCTTCCAACGGCGTGTTTGAAGGCGTGGAATGTTTTTGAAAAAAATATTTAGGTAACTGAAAAAGACCCTGATGTATTAAAGGACGCAAAACTTTTGGATTCATAAATAGTGATAAAGTATTAAAGCTGTTTTGTTCCATCACTGCACCCTTTCCATTTCAAATCCAAGCTTGCTATAATCCACATGCAAAAAACCTGTCGCCTTATGCAAAAAAACAGCTTTAGGATTTGTCTTCAAAACATCCTGCGCCATCACCCCGCGATAGCGCTCTGGATAACCTTTGTAGTTGTATTCATAGAGTGTATAGCCATTTCTCTGCCCAGCCTCTCTGATGTTTTCTTTTGCTCTGATGTCACTAAGCCCAGCAAAAGTACCAAGGATAGTTCCAACATTTCCAACAATCTCCCATGGATTAGGTTTTGGCTGTGGAGTCAATGTCGTCATTTGTCCTGTTCGCGTTCCATAATTTCCAGCAACAGCCCCACCAGCTGCAAGCAACTTACTTAACTGGTCCCAATCAAGATTGTTCTGCTGCTCCCATTTTTGCCGCTCTTCATCTAATTGCCGTTGATGATTGGCATCAAGTACACTCCCTCCCGTCAACGCATTAAGATTTGCCTGACCTTGACCTTGAAAGAAGTTATTGGCGCCCGCCAACTGATTTTGGTTTGCTTGGTCAATCATTCCATTAGCTTGCATCATATTGTTGACGTCTTGGTTATATTGCTGTGAGAGAGCTTGAGTTGCTATGCCCCCCAATTCATCAGCCAAAACCCCAGTATGCGCCCCAGAACCATAACGCCCAGCACCTGCCAATGAACTATTAATAGAGCTTGTTGCCTTATTTAATGTGTTTTGAAGCGCTTCATCAAAGTAAGGGTTATTGCCTATTTGTTGCCCTGAAGCCATGTTCTTTAAGTTTTGGCTTGTTGAATTTTGCCCTGTGGCTAATCCATTTAAAGTGTTGTTATCATAGTTATGCGTATTATTGCTAAGCCCATTAATCGCATTCTTTGTTTGATCACTTAAACCCGCAACACGCTGCCCGTCATAAACGGCTTTTCCGCTGCCTTGGTTATAAAAAGTCATGGCATCTTGAGCTGCGTGTTCAAAAATACCTTTTGCCCATGCAGGGGGTTCATTTGTTTGCGTCGTGTTTTGGGTATTCTGGATTGGTTTAGAACTTTTTCCCATATTAAAGCTGCTTTCTATATTCTAAAAGATTAACGAAATATCCATGCGATTTAAGAGATTTTTCCCACCCTCGCCTGCCTATGATGACAAGCTCTTTTGCCCCTTTTTCCTTGTAATAAGCTTCAATCTGAGTGATAAGCTTTGTTAAGGGTGCTCCTCCCTTTCCACCAAGCGTGACAACAACCGCCCTTAATGCTCCAGTGACGAGTTCTTGTAACTGTGTTGTGACATGCGCCATAAAGTTTTCATGCGCATCAACGATAATCCAAAGAACTTTTTCTCCCTTCAAAATATCGTTTAAAATGGTTTCTGTATTATAATCATCAGGGAATTTTTGATTAAAATAAGCTATCGATTTTATGACATTGTCAAAATAGGGCGCCATTTGTTCAGCGCTCCATTTTTCTGTATTATAGATCTTAAAACTCATCTTATGCCCGCGGGTTTGAGCGTTACATCAAAGCCTGTTATATGTGTCCATGGCGTGCCTTCTGGTATTCTCAGACGCAAGGCGTGATAACGCGCCCGTGAGCGGATATTATACATCCCAATATTATAGCCGGCATAACGCTCTTTAGCCCAATTTAATTGGTTCTTGTTATCAATGATAAAAGCCGCCCCAACACTTAAAAAACCTTTTGTTGTATCCGCTTGAACAAAAGCCTCACTCATCAGGTTGATTTGCCTGCCCGTATCCCCCACAATTTGTGAAGCAATAACTGCTTCCATCGGAGGACCCGCAAAAAAACCAAATGTGTTGTCTGGCGTAAAAGCTCCTAAAACAGGCGCACCATTTTGCCACATCTTACTATCAAGAGAAGCTGGTAAATCTTTCAAGCTCTCTTGTACTTCGTCTAAGCCTTCTAATGTATAACCGGCTGCAAAAAGGGGAAATAAGAGAAGGTTTTGCCCCTTAATGACACTCCATATTTGCAAAAGCCAATCATAAACATAAATATGCATCCCTTCAGTGTTATCATTAATAGAAAAATAAACACGAGAATAGACCGGATCAATACATGCCCTCATCTCATCAATGGCAAAGTTATTGTAAAGTGTGAAGATAGTTTTATCGACTTTTCCAAAGCCAATAGGGAGCATTTCACCAGCACTGTTGATTTGATAAAAACCATCATCAGAGACAAAAAAAGTACAGTCTCCACGGCTTGCAATTGCTGTGCTGCTTTTAGCTCCTATTTTGTCTTTTATTTTTGCAAAACTGAAGATAATTTTAGAGCCTGGTACAAAGGTTGCGTGATAAATGGCGGAGCGCATAAAAATAAGTGGATTTGTTGATTCCGTAGACCCTTGAACATATTCTCCATCGGGAAAATCTTGATAATCGCAACTTTTCTCCCCAACTGTCCAATGTGTCGCATCATTCAAACCGGACCACTGAACACGGTTTGGCTTATCTGTTAATTGCATCAGGCAAACAAAATCACCCCACACACGCACAAGTCCAGCACGCGGGGGATTACCGCTCAAATCACAAAACCTTTCATCCGTTTTTAACGAAAGCATTTGTGGTGGGTCATTGCTATTAACAGCAATGATATGATCACCAAAGGAGGCAAAAGACCAAAGTGCAGTCTCATTGGCGTGATATTGTGTGTGAGGTTTGCTAATGTCTTTCCAGCCGCGCGTGCTGTTGTCATATTCATAAAGTTTTGTTGGTGCACCCACAATGATGCGCACACCACCCAATGAGCGCACAGCATAGACCCCCAAAATCACATCCGGAAAAAAATCTGAGACCGGCGCCACAATGGGAAACGGAATATACGAATTTGGTGCAGGTAAAACGTTCACAATCTCACTAGAATAACCACTATTAATAAATGCAACATCTGGTCTATACTCAGCAATAGGAATAAAGGTCATCAGAAATCCGTGTGTTGAATTTTTAACAAATTCTTGCGCCGTGATGTTTCAATTTGAAGCGCATCGAGCTGCTCTTGAAACATGGCAAAAGCTGCCGCTGCCATCTGTGGTTCTTTAATAATATTGGTATAAATTTCATATTTTGCACGCGTTTTGATCAGTTCATAGGCTTCTAAAAACCATATGGACGCTTCTTGTGCACTCTCAATATCTTTTATTCTTACAGGGTCAAGAATAAGCCTGATAGAATAAACGCGCTCTGGTGTTGGATACAAGACAAGCTTTTGTTCAAAATAAGCATAGCGTGTAGGCATGCCATGGCTACAATCATCCTCAAGATTCTCAATAACAAGAGGATCTACCTGCAAAAGCTTTGCTTTTCTGTGATTATCTTCATAAACGTAAGCATCAACAATGCGAACAGCCCCTGTTATAGAGGGATGTGCCTCGGCGCCATAACGGCTTTTGCCCTTTAGAGTGGTAAAAACAACTTCGCGGCTTTCATTGAAATAAAAAGGCAATCGTTCACAAAAGCGAATAGCCGAAAATATCGCCCTTTGCACTTGATCAACATACTCATCTGTTTGATCATCTATTTCATCCTGAATATCGTTTAACATCTGGATAAAATTTTTATCCCAAGGAGTAATGGTCTGTTTGTCTCCAATCGGACCACCTGTCTGTACTATTATTGTCATATCACCCTCTTCCAAATGTCTTGGGGCATCTTGTATAGGAGGGGGACGCAAGCAATAAACGCCCCCTTGCCTTTAACGATTAGTGTAAAACTCAACAATCACCTCAGCATCACCTTTGGTGCTTTGCTTGTCTCGTGTCATGTAAATCGTATTTTCAGCCTCTAGCGGAACATCTCGTTCCTCCATAGGTAGGGGCACATTGCCGGTGTAAGATTGCAAAAGCTTTGTTTCTCCATAATCATTGCCATTAGGTTCTTTTCCAAATATAACTTTTACATCTTCAAAATCCGCCATGGTATAAACTTGAATTCTTTTTATCAAAGCCCCACGGGGTAGAACACCAATTTTCGTTATCAGCCCTTGGTCTGTACATTTAACACGCGCCCGTAAAAAACTAACCTGCTGCGTAGAGTTGTTACGTCCCTGCAAAACAGGTGGCAATCCCTCATCTGTCATCTCAACAGTTTCAACAGTCTCAACGGTCTCAACAGGTTCCTGTGTAATTAGCGATTTTTCTGCCATAATTGTCATCCTTTAATAATTAGCTTGCTTCAGCAAAAGAAGGGATGACAATGGTACCAAAATCCTGTCCCCCTTGATCAGAATGAGGCAAGGTGTAGCGTGATTTTTTCATGCCGATAATGGTTTTAGCTGCAACCCCAAATTCACGTTGATAATCAAACAGTTCTTCAACAAGTTTATAGCGTGTTCCCCCTTTCCCATCGCCTCCTGTTGCTCCATTGCCAACGCGCCCATAAGCCATGATAACACTTTGCGCACCAAGCAAAATAGCACGACGAACAGAGGGAACAGGCTCTTGTGTCTTTGAATTGATACCATTGGGGACATGTTCAGCTTCACGCAAAATGACACCGTTATACATCCCTAAAGAACCATTAAAAATTGGGTTCTTAGCTCCAGAGCCATCATAAGCTGCCTTGGTAATGTCTAACCATTGACCACTCTGGGTATTGGTACGCAATTGGGTCACCTGTGTTGGGTGGAGATACATCACATATGCCGATTTTCCATCAACACGAACAGGGCGCAAACGTGGATTAGCAAGTTTAGCGCGTTCAACAGCCCGATCTATAAGATCTAATGTAAAAACATCGTCTTTTGTAAGTTCTTCATCAGTCTTTTTCTTAGCTGGGCGAATAATACGCAGTTTGCTTGGCTCTAATGGAGCATTAAAACCATAATGTACGGGTTTAAGGGTTATGCTGCGTCCTTCGAAGTGAATCCATGGTGCTGTATAACCTGCTGCCTGAATGAAGAACATCAAACTTAAGCGATCTGCATACCAATCAACAAGCCCATCTTTTGCTTCCTTACGCAAATTAAAGGGAACACGTTGTTGATCAATAGAGCCTTCATATTTGATGCGCACAGCATGAGTAAGCTCGTTGATGCGCACCTTTTCATTCATAAATTGGAGGGCTTCTTCATTGCCTTCCAGCGTTTGTCCCTCGCTAACGCCATCCCCCATAAGTTGGACTCTTAATCCGCTCGTCACAGAGTCACCAGCGGATTTTCCTAGCACATCCAACACTTGGATAATGCTGTTTTTGCTCTCCCCCATCAGCGGTGCAATAGGCAACGCTTTTGAGGTCTCTGTGTTTAGCATCTTAGCCCAAACGCCAACGGCTAATGGGTCATTGAGCTTTACTTCTGTTACTGCCATTTCAATTAATGCCTTTCTTGGTTTTTAAAACTCGCCTTGCGGCACCCCCAAACGATAACAATCACTTGGTTCTCTCTGTCGCGCCATTGCGCACATCTTCATGCTCTGCTCATAATTTGTTCAAATTTTTTGGGATTTTTCTCAACCCATGCTGCAAATTCTGCTTCCGGCATGGAAAAAAGCGTTCTCACATCCATACCGCCTGTTGGAACTTGCCCGCCGCGCGCTGTAAGCGTCCGCGCTGCTTGAGAGCGCTCTTGAAGGGCTTCCACTTCGTCCTTAACTGGCGCTCCACTATAGCCAAAAGCTTTCGCTTTTTGCACCAGCACCTCAATTGGGTTTATACCAGCTTTCTGACACTGCTGGCATATTTGGCGCAATTCAGCACCAATTTGTTGTTGCCGTGCCTCTGGGTCTTTCCATTGCGGATAAAGGCTTGCTTGCGCTTGTAAGACACTGTCTGCTCTTTCATAGAGATAGTCCGTGATACTGTCTAAATCTGGATATTTATCTTGTACTTGCGCTTTGGCTTCCTCGAAATAATCCCCCAACTTTTGGCGTTCATATTCCTCTTGACTCATGCGCTCTTGGCTCTCTCTCATATGAGAAAACTCATCAAGCAATTTCTGTTGTTCTTGTACCTTATGACTAAGCCATGCAAAATGTGCTTTTGGGTCGTCTTCTAGGGAGGGAATATTTTCCTCACGGCGGCGCGTGATTTCTTCCTGCATTGCGGCATATTTTTGCGCAAGTTCAATAGCCAATTCACGCGCTTCAATGGCGCTTTGTTCTGCCTTTTGGCGTGCTTGCCGCTCTTGCTCTAGTTTATCAGATTCTATTACATCAGAATTTGGCTGCTCTTGAAGTGGTTCTACAGCTGGCTGTTCAGAACTTTCCTCTGCATCAAAAACTTCCTCAACTTGTTCTGGCTCGACCAACTCAACAGCATTATCACTGGCAAAATGTTCATCATAGATTGCTTGTTCTTCTGGCGTAAACTCTTCTTCCATATTCTGTCCCTTCAATGTGCTATTATATTTTTTGTCAAAACTCGATAGTGTTCCAACTGTGTCTGTAAAGCTTTGCGTTCTAAATCACGCTGCGCTATCTCATTTTTTGCCTGTTGAAGTTCGAGCTGCATGCGCGCTTGTTCTTGTTTCAAGAAAAGTTCGATATTTTTCTGCTGCAATGCCGCTTGTTTCTGCTGCGCATCAAGTTGATAGAGTGTGCTCTTTGCTTGCGCTTCTTGCTGTAAAACAGCAATCTTTGCTTGTTGCTCTGGAGTTAATTGCGCCCCTTGGCTTTGTTGCATCATCTGCTGTTGCTGTTGTTCTTGTTGTGCCTGCTGTGCTTTTGCCGTTAAATTTGCTACCAATGTTGCCGGTAGTGGGGAAAGCTTTAAAAGATCTGGAATCATCTCCGGTGTTAAGAACCCACCAAGCAATGGCAACATCTGCGTAATTGTCGCAAAAGTTTTCTCTTTTTCATTGGGGCTTGTCGGTGAATCATCAACAATAATGTCGTATTCAAGCGTTGTGACAGCTTCACGTGTTAATGGAACATACTGCGCATTCTCTTGTCCAGAAATACGTACCAGACGCCCATCAGAGAGATAATTCTGAATGAGATAAAGGATAATCTTTCCCTGCCTACACCGATAAAGCTTGAGATTATCAAACAGCCCCGCAAGCAAATTAAGCGTTGATTGCCGGCGTGTATTTTCCAGCACATTGGCTTGGTTGACCTCCCGTGTTCCGATAAACTCAGCCGATAACCCTGTTACATGCGTTATCGCTTCACGCGATTCATTAAACAGCTGGAAAAATCCATTGGGAAATTGTGCACTTGGCTTTGGTTGAATTTTCCCTCCTGTAAGCGCGCCATTTTTAACCCAAGTAATCGTATCCGTTCGCGCCCAGCTTTCCATGGCTTGGCGATCATCATCGAAAGCGCCTCGTTCTGCTATCAAGCCGCCCTTAGACTGGCTATTAAGGATATACATCACTTGGCTAAAATATTTATTCGACCATTTTTGTGGATCTTTTGCGGGGCGAACAATCCCGTAAAACTGGTTTTTAAGCTTATCCAGCGTGCCCGTGATACACTCCCACCCAAGTTGCCCATCAGGTGCTAATGGCTTATCGGGATTTGCTAAAAGACGTCGTCCCAGAAAAGCGCGTCTCACCACTTTTTTATAAAAACACACCCCTTGTAATTGTGGCATTACCCTTTGAAGCTGTTCAAACTCCTGTTTGCTATAGTTGCGCATCTGTCCGGTTTGAAGATCAGGCGCCTTGTAAGTGGTCTCATATTCAAACCAACGGCATTCAACCAGCGTAACATAGCGTTTCCCAGAATACGGATCTGAGAGAGAAGTCGCATTGGAGTCATCTTGATACGCATCAAGCGACACATGAGAATCCTCAGAAGCGGTTGTACTATCGATAGCCCAATCGGCGTTAAGATCTTCAACAGCAACATCAGGAAAAAGACTTTTAGCATCCTCAACGGATTTGCGATCAACATACCACATACGCTGTGCGTCAATGAGATTTGGTCTTACAGCATTGGCATCCCAAACCATTTTTAAGGGATCTAAACGTTGAACAGCAGGTATCCCTTCGGGATCTGTATCATAATCAAGCCGCGTATCTGTCCAGCCCATACCGCAAATAACCATATCCTGAAAAGCATCGGAATCGGCATATTCCGCCTCTGCCTCATCACGAAACCATTCTGCTGCTCCAGTAAGCAATTCATTGGGTATTGCCGCTCCCATTTGCCGTGGTTGAAACTGTACTTCGCGCTTATTATTACGCTCCGCCCCAACAATAGCATTCACAAGGGGTGCAATGCGGTTAAAAGTCATGACAGGACGGCGTTGCTCTTTTAAAACCGCAAGATCTTCCTCTGCCCATTGACGACCATTATAAAAATCAAAATCTTCACGCGCCTGTTCACGCCATTCATTAACATGTTCAATATCTTCTGCGTACCAAGACTTTAAACGCTTATAGAGTTCATATTCATCGAGGATTGTCGTTTTTTGAAAGTCTTGATCTAGAATGCCATCCATGATGCCGCTTCTCTTTCCATAGTGCAATAACGCTCTTGCTTGGGTTTGACACTGGGTGCTTCATAGACAATGCACATTAAACCAAAGGCATCCGCCCCATGGCTCGACCAATCATGCTCTGCACCCAAACCAATGCCGCGCTTCTCATCCCATTTCTCATGATACCAATTCAGTGCTTTGCGCCCTGCTACCGTCATCTCTTCATTAAACCAAACAGACGGCAAAATACGCCGCACCGCCTCTATACGCATCTTAACCGCCCCTGCCCCTTGATTAGGGATCACTTGCGTTTCAAAACCCGCATCATTTAAAGCACTCTCAAAACTCACATTGTGCACACGGTCTCTGGTCGCACCATCATGGGGCAAAACCATCAATGCCTTCTCATAACCATTGTGACGCAACCAGCCTATATGTTCCGATAAAGGCTGCCCCTGTGCTTCGTAATAATTAAGCACTCTGATTTCTCGCCCCACAAACTGTGCTATCCATATCGCCGTGGCATCTGCCTTGGCGCCTGTCCCCCCAATGTCCCAAAAAGCACGTATTTGCATTAAAGGGTCACGAGCAACACGCCCTATCCGCCCCTCTTGCTCGGCTGCCAACATTTCCTTTTGATAATAAGCACCTTGAACCGCTTTCAGATAATCCCCTTCCCAGATATGCTTATAGGTCTCGGGGCGGTTTCTCAGATCATCCAATCGTGCTTCATTCAAGATCTTGGGAAACTTCGGATTGTCTGACCAATTGATCTCTACACGCTTAATTGCCTCATTGTCTGAAAAGCGAAACCGCTTCTCAACGGGGGCATTCTCTCGTAATGGATTCCATGTCACCCATAACTCTGCCCGCCATCCCTCTCCTTCTTCTCGCAAAGTCGGTATAAGCGTTTGCCAAGCTGTCTCTGTGACAGGCTCTGCCTCATCAACCCAACAGAGCAAAATACGCCCCATAGACTTGATACTTGCAATATTCCGGTCCAGACCAGAAAACTGAAAGGCTATACGACCATCTATCGACTTAATCGACGACTCCCCAACCTTGTAATAGTCCTTTAAAAAGTCGTGCGCTTCAATAGCGCGTTTAATTTCCTCCAACGAACTTTCTGCTAGCGAGTTTTGAAACTGCCGTGCACAAAGTATAGTGCCTGATATCCCTTCCCTACCAAATTGATAGCCTTTTAAAGCAGCCATCAAGGCAAATGATCTTGTCTTTCCAGACCCTCTTCCACCCCAAGCCGCACGCACCAAAGCCTTATCTGTAAAAATCGGTATAAGCTTTGGAACAATATTAATCTGTCGTGTTGTCATGAACTAAAGGCGCGATTTCCACACGCGTTATCATCTTAATCGCCCCGCCATCTTCCCCTGTCACTTGAAGAGGCAAAATCTTCCCCAACAATGCCAAATAAGCAGCGGGGCATTTGATTGCCTGTTTTTCTAGATAAGAGACCAAACCATCATCACCATATTTCTTACCAGCGCGCTCTGCTGCCTTAAGCACTGCTTCTTTCAAAATACGTGTCGTTTTATTTGGCACACCTTTTACCCGCCCTTGACCTGCCTTTGGGGGCGTTCTTTTTGCAAGTTTTTCAGTGGTTTTCATGTGTGTTTCTTTTTGTAAACAAGACAATAAAAAACCCCGCAAAAGCAGGGCTCTGAACAATCATATAAACTTATAAGAAAGGTTATACCTTTACCGTAATTCTAGACACAATTCGACTAGTACAGCAATGCCATAAAACACTATTTTTCATATCCTGTCAACAAAAAAAATCACTATATTGTGTATTTTTTATTTTTTTCACCTAAATCTAGTATCTTTAGCACCCAATAACTCACAATTGTATCCTCTAAACGAATCAATTATACGGAAGCACTAAATTATTGATTAGCAAAAAGTGGGGGGAATAATGGAAATAATTATAGTCATAGGAGGAATATTAATAGCAGCAAATATGATCTACCACATTTCGAAGGTAGGAGAGAAAGGTTGGAATGTAGGATTCGAAAATACGATTTTATTAATCATAATAATCGATGTGTTTTTATATTTTGAATTCTCAGTGAACATATTACTAATAATAGCAACTTTACTGTCTTTTAGGAGCTATTTAAGAATAAATGACTATGAAGAACAATTCGAGTTACTTCAGGAACAGAAAAATCGAGAAATAGAAATATACAAAGAACAAATTACGAAATGGGATAAAAGTCTTTTAAAAAAAACTCGAAAAATATCGCAAAAATGGATTAGGCAATGGAATAAAGAAATTAAACAGTGGGAAAAGGATATACTAAGAATAAAAGATCCCATAATGATAGGTGAAGATTATGAACATCACCATCCCATCATAAAAGAGATCTGTACTCAAGGATATAAAGAAATACCGTTTCTCTATAAGAAAGCTTTGGAAACAGAACCTTCTGCTGAGCATTGCGAAAAAATCAATGTATTCAAGAAACACATAGCTTTTAAGAAAAGCTATCTAAAAACAATGCGACTCATGAAAAAAAACGGGATAGTTGTTGAAAAAATCGTAGATCCCCTTACAGAAAAAACATGTCATAAACCTACAATGTTTTTGTTGCATTGGTGGTTATATGTGGTTGATGATATGATCATAGCCGAGTACGAAAAACAAGCGTTACATGGGTTTTATAAAAATGATAAATCGCTTGACATCTACTGGGATGAAATGTCTAAAAATACAGAATACGAAGAGATAGAAGAAATACTGAAATCATGGCATTTGCCTCCTAAGTATGAATGCCTAGTAGGGATAAAAAAATATTTACTGACATTGTTGTATGACATTTCGGATGACTATAGAATAGCAAGAGAAATTTTTATTCATTATAAGCGTCTTCTTGAAACTGTTACAGAAGGATATATTTCTTTAGATGAAGACCGTTATACCGAAGAGGTAAAATGGAAGGTAAATGAGTGTAAAGAGAAAGATAAAGAACTCATAAATGAAAAAGATAATTATAATCTATACATTTCTGAAAATATTCCAACATTTGAGAAAACTTATAAATTAGGAACAATAGAACAAATTAAATCAGCAAGTAAAAAATGCTATAATAGATTTATCTATTGGGATATGCTCGTAAATATAATAAATTCAAGAGAGAAACTACAAATTATCTTCGGTGAAGAAAAGGTGAATGCACTGAAAAAAGCTATAAAGGAAGAATACAAACAATTTCATATCGAAAAGCAGGAGACAATTTTCGAAAATAAAGATTTTCATTACAACAAATCCTACGAGCATTTGGTAGAATATTTGTTATAAACCAATACGATTATGCGCTTTTGTGAAAAATATTTGTCCAGACTTTGCTTCAGTTTTCTAACACCTAATCGTCCAAGCCAAGCTCTTTCCTCACCTCTTCAGAGCTATAAAAAGTACCCTCTCCCCTTCGAACGCGCTCTCTTACTTGTGAAGCTAAATAATAATCCTCTGCTTCCTCTATTCCATGTTCAATAATCTCGCGTAAATAAAAAGACTTTGTACGTCCTGTCTTAGCAGCTAAATTATTCAAACGTGTTTCGAGATCACTTGGCAATCGAATAGATATCGTCATAACACAATCCTCATATTTGTATTCACTGTAATACAAATACAACGAATTGTACAGAAAAACGTTTCGCGTCATAGCGAAAGAAACAACATACAACATTTACCATTTAGTTTTTCTGTCAAAATATTTATGAAGCGCGTTAAGAGCGACCCGCAATGAATTCACAAGATGTGGT